>JAGPVT010000151.1 GCA_018066865.1 Marinobacter sp.
GGCCAAATCCGCTATCTTCGAGTACATCGAAATCTTTTATAACCGAAAGAGAAGACACTCCGCTTTGGGCTATCTCAGCCCGGTGGAATACGAGCGCAGATGCGCATAACCGAGTGTCTATTTTTCGTGGGTAGGACCACCTGATCGGCCCTTCATCAATCCCTTCTGGAATCTTTTACGTAGGTCTCTACCATCTCATCTGACGTCATCGCCTGAACGCCTGCAATAGCCGGCATTGCGGCAGCCGTTGTAAGGGTGGCTGCAATGGCCGCGGCGATTCGGGTAGTATGGCTGGTCACGAGGGCCGCACCGCTAATTGGGTGAGCAGGCGGGTTTCGGTGATTCATAGTCTGGCCTCTTGCTGCGATAAACTCAGGTACGAGGCGTGTCTGAGTTACAGCAATCAGTACGCTTCCCGGTTAGAGTATTCTGGTTGTCCTACAGTATTTCAAGCGCCCCGGCTTCAAGTTGTGATCAGAATCCTCGATTTGCCGTATCTTTCAGCATTGTTCTCGAGATTGCTCTCAAGTTGCATGGGCAAAGATGCAAACCTAACGGTGAACTTTTGATGAATATTCCGGCCTCAGGGGCATCATGAGCAGACTTACTCGTAGCCGCTGGCAGACCTGGGTCAAGAAATGGATAAACCGTCGTATCCCTCGTTCTGATGTCCAGTTACTCACCCAGAGAAATCTTTTCATTTTGCCAACAGCCGCTGGCGTGGTGTTTTGCATGCTGTTGCTGATCATGCTGATTACCGGAATCAACTACCAGAACAGTCTGATTTACCTTGTAACATTTCTGCTGGGTGCGGTGTTTGTGGGTGCCATGCATCAGACCCACCGGAATTTGTCTGATCTTGAACTCACGCTGGTTCAGGCCGGTGAGGGGTTTGCCGGCGATGACATTCTCTTCCGCTTGCGAGCAGCAGCCGGGAAAGATGACGCTATAGCCCTTACCCTCTCAGACGACGATTTTTCAGTGCGTGTGGGCCATGTGCCGGCCGGACAGTCGATCGACATTGCCTTGCGGGTTCCGTCTGCATTCCGGGGTTATTTGCGACCGGATCAGATCAGGATCGAAACGCGCTTCCCCTTTGGTTTGCTCAAGGCCTGGTCGTGGATGAGGCCGGTTTCTGCCGGCTTGGTGTTTCCCCGGCCAATCGCCGCCCCGGAAGTTATCAGTGCAGTAGATGACGGTGACCAAACGGCCAGCTCTCGCTCCCCGGAAGGCAATGACCATGCAGAACTCCGGCCCTGGCGCGAGGGTGACATGAGCCAGCGAGTGATGTGGAAGCGTTATGCCCGCAGTGGTCAGATGGTTGTAGCGGATTGGGAAGCGGATAAAGGAAGCCCGCACTGGCTGGATTTCGACGCTTTTCCCGGTACGGATCACGAGTTGCGCCTCAGCTATCTCTCATGGCTTGTGCTTGAGCGTGGCGAAAATAACACAAGGTTCGGTCTGAACTTGCCCGGCCAGATAATAGAACCGGAGAGCGGCCCGGCTCACACAACCCGCTGCCTGAGAGCGCTGGCGACCTGGGGCGAGAAAAAACCAAGAGAAACCGTTGCACAGCCCCATGGAACACGGCGCTATTCGCCCTCGGATAGACCCTCAGACGCGACTCCGGGAGCCCCGGTATGAGGTTATTGCGGCGCGCGAAGAATGAGCCTGACAAGCAAGGTGGCAGCCTGCCGTCTCTGGCCTTGCTCTGGTTGATTGCGAGTTTCGCCTTGCTCCTGACGCCCCAGCTTGATCGTCTTCCGGTATGGCTGATTCTTGTCTGCGTCGCTTTGGCGGGCTGGCGTTGGCTTGCTCAGCAAGGTCGTGTCCGTTTACCGGGCCGTTGGCTCCGCACCGGGATCATGCTGGCCCTGGTTGCAGTCTATCTGGTTCAAGTTCAAGGAAGTTTTACCGTGGATACTGCCGCCTCCTTCTTTGTGTTGGCGGTCGGCCTGAAGTGGCTTGAAACCCGCACTGCGCGGGATTTCTATGTGCTGTTTTATATTCTGGTGTACCTGGCAACGGTGAACTTTTTGTTTCATCAGGAGATTCACTGGGCGCTGATCAACATAGGGGCAATTGCTTTATTGCTGATCGGGCTGCAGGTGCTCAACGCGCCAGAACTTCCGGGAGGAATGAAGGCAGGCTGGGGCAGATTAGGCATTATGTTGCTGAAAGTCCTGCCGGTGGTTGTGCTTCTGTTTGTGTTCTTCCCGCGCATGGCCCCTCTGTGGAGTGTACCCCTGGTGTCTGGCCAGGCGCGCACCGGAATCAGTGACACTATGCGGCCCGGGGATATATCCAGCCTGGCACAGAGCAGCGAGCGGGCCTTTCGTGTGACCTTCGGCGGTTCTATGCCGGAATATCGGGACAGGTATTGGCGAGGACTGATTCTGGACACCCTTGATGATGGAACCTGGCGCCAGAGCGGCTACGATCCCTATCAAGCACCCGGTCGGGTCAATGTCGATGGCGGCGTGGGTGAACTGAAACCCGGGGAATACGATGTGTTGATGGAGCCAACGGATCAGCGTTGGGCCTTTGCACTTGAAGGCTCGGTGGCTGTTTCGAATAACGTGATAAAAAAAACGGATAACCTGTTCCGTTTCCGCCGCCCGGCCGACAGCGCAGTGCGTTATCGGCTGGCTCTTGAAGGCGGGGATGAGCCCGCAGCAGAAGCTCTCCTGCCGGGCGATGCCCGTCGCTATCTTCAGCTTCCGTCAGAGGGAAACCCAAGAGCCAGAGCCCTCGCAGATGAACTGCGGCGCTCCTCGGATGAGATTCCCGCAGGTGACAGTTCTGTAGGTGATATAGAGGTTATTCGCACGCTGCTGACCCGCTTCCGGGAGCAGCCTTATTTTTACACCCTGCGGCCGCCAAAAATGCCGGACGACGGTATCGACAGCCTGCTTTTTGATGAAAAGCGCGGGTTTTGTGCTCACTATGCGGGTGCAACCACCTTTGTTCTGCGCTCGGCGGGCATTCCTGCGCGAGTTGTGGTCGGGTACCAGGGGGGCGAGGGCGGCGCGGGTAATGAATATCTTATCGTGCGGCAGTACGATGCCCACGCCTGGGTTGAGGCCTGGGTTGAAGGACCGGGCTGGATTCGTATTGATCCCACCGCTGCGATTGCGCCTGACCGGATTGAGTCAGGCTTGCGGGATGCGGTCGCTGATGAGGGCTCATTCCTGGAGAATAACTGGACGTCCGCCCAGCGATACGGGGATGTTGCGATCATTCAGTGGGCCAGTCTGCATCTTGATCGGATTAACTATCAATGGCAGCGCTGGGTTGTCGGTTACCAGGGCCAAAGCCAGATGGACTTGATGTCCCGCTTGCCCGGCGGGTTCGGCATGCGAGAACTGGGTTATCTTACTGCCGGTATTGTAGGCGTGGGTCTGCTGATTGCCGGCCTGATATCGGCGTTGCAGATGCGCAAGGGTGAGCGACGAGATGGCTATCAGCGCGTGCTTGGTGCCTGGCACAAGTTGTGTGGGCGGGCAGGGGTGCCAGTAAGACACGGGGAAACGCCAACGGCCCTGGCGTCAAGGCTCGCTGTTGCGGAGCCGGCGGTGGCGGATTCAGCCAGGCTTTTTGCCCGAATGGTGAACAGCCATTACTATAGACCTCCATCTGCCCGGGATGACGCCGGTGATCTGACGCGTTTACGCAGATTATTGGCCACCATGAAGCGGCAGCTGCGCAGAACGGGAAAAAAACGGCCCGGAATTCGCCGCTCCGAACCTCACTCAGGAAAGCACAGTGACTGATATTGCCCTTGAAATGCCTTGGCTTCAGAACGCCTGGCAGGTCGTCCAAAAACGCTTTGATGAGGGCCGGCTTCCCCATGCGCTGCTGCTGACAGGGGAGTGTGGGGTTGGCAAGAGGGCTTGGGCGGACGCCGTTGCAGGCCTTCTGCTGTGTGCAAGCCCCGGTAGCAAGAACACCGGCGAACCCTTTGCTTGTGGGCAGTGTCGTCAGTGCCAGTTGTATGCCGCTTCCAGCCATCCGGATGTTCGGGTGTATTCGCCCGAAAAGTCCCGGATGATAAAAATTGATCAGATAAGGTCGCTTTCAGCTTTTGCAGTCTCGTCGCCCCAGGTTGCAGCCCGCAAAATTGCCATTATCGACCGGGCGGACCAACTCAATATCAATTCAGCCAATGCACTGCTCAAAACCCTTGAAGAGCCGGTATCAGATTTTGTGCTTCTGTTGTTGCAAGAAAGTGGTCGACCAGTATTGCCGACTATACGTTCGCGGTGCCAGGTATTGTCGATACCGGTTCCTTCCGCAGATCAGGCCGGACAATGGCTTGCTGGCAAAGTAGCGGAGCTCGAGGGCGAAAAACAGCCCTCTGCAGAGTTGATGGCCAAGTCTCTGATGCTGGCGGGGAATGCGCCTCGTCTGGCCCTGGAATATGCCACGGGTGAGTTTCCGGCGTTACGGGACGAGGCGTTCGAGAAGTTTCGTCAATTCATGAAAGGCCAGGTCGCGGTAGCGGAAGCCGCCAAAGCTTTCAAAGCGCTGGGGTTGGAAGACATGCTCTGGCTGTTTGAAGGTTGGGCTGCCGATCTGGCCCGGATGTGTGCCGGGGGCCAGGCAAACGACCACGAAGCCGAAGAAATGCTCGGGTTTCTGGCCGGTGTTAACCCTGCTTGGCGCGCCCATGAATTGCTGGAGGGGGTTCGAGAGGCCCGGGCTGCGGGTGTGTACAACGCCAACCCGGAACTGGAAGCCAGCAGGCTGTTGATCGCGTGGCGGGAGCTGATGCCGACGAAGCGCCGCGCATCCTGATTGCGCTTTTGGCCGGAACAACTGCTATCATTTCGGATTATCAGGGATTTTTCCCACAGGTTCCGTTTAACGATAGAATGAATCAATTTTCACTTAAACTGTTCATATTTTAAAAGGTGTCAGATATGGGGCCCGGATTTGGTGCACGCAGCGGCATTCTTACCCTGACGATTAAAGATAAAGCGGTTCTATATGCCGCTTATATGCCTTATATCCGTGAGGGTGGTTTGTTCATTCCAACCCAGAAGCAGTATCGGCTTGGTGATGAGGTATTTCTGTTGCTGAACCTCATGGATGAGCCGGAAAAGATACCCGTTGCAGGCAAGGTTATCTGGATCACGCCCAAGGGTGCCCAGGGCAACCGTGCCGCAGGTATAGGTGTGCAATTCAACAGCGATGACCCAGGTGCCAGAACCAAGATTGAATCCTATCTCGCAGGATCTCTGAGCTCTGATCGCCCGACGCATACAATGTGAGGCGCGATTCAGTGATGGATGACATGGCGATATCTCCCGAGCCTTGCGTAAACAGGTCTGGTTTGCGCGAGACGGAATGGCCACTGCAGCACATTACTTTGGCGGGCCTGAGCTGGCCTGCTGAGAGCGCCTCACCGGTATCCCGGCCGCCGATTATTATGCTTCATGGCTGGCTGGATAACAGTCTCACATTCACCAGAATAGCGCCGGAACTGGCGAAGCTTGGCGCTTTGCACGCGGTGGATATGGCCGGCCACGGTCATTCCGGGCATCGTCCGGCAGGTCAGGGCTATTTGCTGATGGATTACGTGGCGGATATTGCTGAACTGATCGAGAAACACTTTGGCGAAAATGTGGATATTGTCGGTCATTCATTGGGCGGCATCGTCGGAACCCTGTATGCAGCAGCCTTTCCGGAGAGAGTGAGAAGGCTGGTGATGATTGACAGTCTCGGCGCGCTTGGCCGCCCGGTGAGTGAGACGGTTCCGCAGCTTCGCAAGTCCATCAGGAAGCGAATTGCAGGTTCCGGTAAGCCTGCCGTTTACCCGGATATCGTCACTGCGGCAAAAGTTCGCGAAGGCGGGCTTAGCCCGCTCAGTCACGAAGCGGCACTGACATTGATCCCGCGTAACCTGAAGCAGGAAGGCGGTGGTTACAGCTGGTGTACAGACTCCCGATTACGCCATCCATCCCAGTTGATGATGACGGAGGAACAGGTTGTTGCGTCGCTGACCGCGGTGCAGGCACATACTCTGTTTGTACGGGCGAAGGAGGGCTTGCTGGCAAACCGGAAAGGGCTGGAGAGCCGGGCAGACGCGATGCCGAATCTGAAAATAGTGGATGTCCCTGGTGGGCATCATTGTCACCTCGACGGAGACATCGGCCCCGTTGCCGATGCTGTCAGAAACTTTCTTGCGAATGAGTGATACCTTGCGAAAATCTTTTGTATTCAATGTAATTTTTGTTGCGGTGCTGTCGATGAGTTCGGGCCTTGCGAGCGCGGCATTGCCAGAGTCGATGCCGCAGGCATTCGCTCAGTCAACCCTGGAGATAACAGTGCCGATTGAATCGTCGGGTCATCTGGTTCTTTTCAGCCCCGTTCGTGAGATCAACAACGAAATTCGCTCTGAATCCATGGCGCGTCTGCCGGTGAGTGGAGAAGGGCGGTTGTATCAGATCGCCCGGGATGCAAACCGGCGGGAAGCCCGTGAGCACTATCAGAAGTTGCTGCAGGATCGTGGTGCGAGAATTTTGTTTGAGTGTTCGGGTATCCGCTGCGGGCGAAGCAACGTTTGGGCAAACCAGATTTTCAGTCAGCAGGTTTTGTACGGACGCGACGCAACCCAGGATTATCTGGTGGCAGGCACTGTTGCAGAGGATGGTAGCCGTTGGTTGACTTCGATCTACACAGTAACCCGGGGTAACCTTAGAGAATATGTCTGGATTGAGCATCTGAAGGTAGCTCCGGGTGTTGCTATCCCGGGTCTTGGTGAGGTGAATAACAGGATTTTCGGACCAGTGATTGTGCCCTGGCAAGGGGGAGTCACCTACCGCTTCGACTGGCAGGCAACAGACCGCCGTAAGATTAATGACCTTGCCCGGGCTGAAGGTGCCCGTATTGTGCTTGTGGGCTACTCCGCACTTGGCGCTGATGAGTCATTCAGTGATTCAATGGATCGTGCTCGCAAGGCTGCTGAATCGCTTTCTGAAGTGCTGGCCAAAACCGGTGTTTCCAGGCAGCAGCAAGAACTGTTGATCGTTGGGCCGTCGGTGGTTGTAAACGATCCTGCCCGACAAGGCGATCGGGTTGAAGTGATGGTTATAACGAGGTAACCAGGTGGCCGAAAATAACGTGTCGAAGGTTCTGGACAGCTCTGACGTATCAGCTACGAAGGCCCCTGCCAGTACCGAAACCAAGGGTGGCGAACGCAAACGCCAGACCGTTGCGCTCACACTCGGTAGTGGCGGCGCCCGTGGCTATGCGCACATCGGCGCCATCGAGGTGTTGGTCGAGCGTGGCTATAACATTGTGGCTATTTCCGGGTGCTCCATGGGGGCGCTTGTGGGTGGAATGTACGCCGCCGGCAAGATGCAAGACTACAAAGACTGGGTAACCGGGCTTGGTCAGTTTGATGTGCTTAAACTGCTGGATCTTACCTTCAATTCCGTGGGCGCAATCCGGGGTGAAAAAATCTTTTCTGTGGTGCGTGAGATGTTGGGAGATACCCGCATCGAAAATCTTCCCCTGCACTACACGGCTGTGGCTACCGACTTGCTGGCGCACAAGGAAATCTGGTTTCAGGAAGGCCCGCTGGACAGGGCTATCCGCGCATCTGTGGCCATTCCGAGTGTTGTAACACCGCTTGTTCTTGATGGTCGCGTGCTGGTAGACGGGGCATTACTGAACCCGCTCCCTATCATTCCGACCATTTCGTCCCATGCTGATATTATCGTTGCGGTGAACCTCAGTGGTGAGGATGACCGACGGCAGAGAATTCCGGATGCAGCGTTTAAAAGTCATCAGGACTCCGTCAGTGGTGATACCGATGAGTGGATGGATACGTTCCGCGATAAAGCTTCCCGCTGGTTCGATTGGGACGCAATAAAGTCCATGGGCGTAGGACGGTCGGATTCAGACGAGAGCCCGGAGCAAAAAATTTCGAAGGCAGTGCAAAAGAAAGAGCGCAGTAAACCAGGTGAGAATAAGTACCAGGAAGAGCACGAAACGATCAATTGGGATAAATTGGGTCTTGGTAAATTCGATGTGATGAACCTCACCATCGAAACCATGCAGAGTGCCCTGGTGCAGTACAAGATTGCCGGCTATCCGCCTGACCTGCTCGTTAACATTCCCAAGAACGCATCGCGCAGTTATGACTACCATAAGGCGCCTGAGCTGATCCAGCTCGGGCGTGAGCGTATGGCCGCAGCTCTGGACCGCTTCGAAGAAAACCGCAGCAGCTCCGGGCCGCTGGCAATCTGATCTTATTCCAACTTGCTACAGGAAACAGTGTTTGTGACCAGCCCGATTGAGGATCTTCATACCGTTCGCGATTATCTTCGCTACGCATCTTCCCGGTTTTCTGCTTCGACGGTTTTCTTCGGCCATGGCACGGATAACGTGTGGGATGAGGCGGTTCAGCTTGTCATGCGCACACTGCATCTTCCTCTGGACAACAATACGCTGTTTCTGGATGCTCGCCTTACCCGCGAAGAACGCCAGCTCATTCTTGAGCGCATCCAGCGCCGTATCGATGACCGCGTGCCTCTGGCGTATCTTCTCGGTGAAGCCTGGTTTATGGGTATGCCGTTTCATGTGGATGAGCGGGTGCTGGTGCCGCGCTCGCCGATTGGTGAACTCATTGAAAACGGTTTCCAGCCATGGCTGGGAGATAAGCCGGTTGAGAGGATTCTCGATCTGTGCACCGGAAGCGGCTGTATTGGCATAGGCGCGGCCACGATATTCGAGGATGCGTGTGTGGACCTCTCCGATATTTCACCGGATGCGTTGGCAGTTGCGGAATCAAATATAGATTTACACGAACTCCGCGAACGGGTTCGCACGGTGCAATCGGATGTGTTCGCGAACATCAGCGGGGAATACGATATCATTGTGAGCAACCCGCCTTATGTCGACGCGGAAGATCTGGCGGGTATGCCGCAAGAATTCCACCATGAACCGGCGCTTGGCCTGGCTGCCGGGAATGACGGGCTGGATATTGCGCACAGGATTATTGCCGGTGCGGCAGAGCATTTGACGCCGGGTGGTTTGCTGGTGGTTGAAGTGGGCAATAGCTGGGTGGCTCTTGATGAGGCTTACCCGGACCTCCCATTTACCTGGCTGGACTTCAGCAATGGCGGCGATGGTGTTTTTGCGATAGCTGAACAGGATCTCCGTCAATGGCAGGAAAAGCATTAATCCATTTTCTCATAATACCCTAACAAGATATTGAATTATGTCAGGAAACTCTTTCGGAAAACTGTTTACCGTTACCACCTTTGGTGAGAGCCATGGGGCAGCATTGGGCTGTATTATTGACGGCTGCCCGCCGGGCCTCGAGCTCGCGGAAGCGGATATGCAGGCTGATCTGGATCGGCGTAAACCGGGGACTTCGCGCCACACTACCCAGCGTCGTGAAGCGGATGAGGTGCGTATTTTATCGGGTGTGTTTGAGGGCAAAACGACCGGCACGCCGATTGGGCTGATTATCGAGAACACAGACCAGCGCTCCAAGGATTATTCAAAAATCTCGGAGCAGTTCCGCCCGGCCCACGCTGATTACACTTATATGCACAAATATGGTGTGCGCGACTACCGTGGTGGCGGTCGTTCGTCAGCCCGTGAAACGGCTATGCGGGTAGCGGCTGGCGCCGTGGCGCGGAAGTTTCTGGAGCAGCGCCTGGGTATCCGTATCCGTGGGTACCTGTCTGAGCTCGGGCCGATTCGCGCGGAGAAGCTGGACTGGGATCAGGTGCATCAGAATCCGTTTTTCTGTCCGGATGCCGATAAGGTGCCGGAGATGGAGGCGTACATGGATGCCCTTCGCAAGGAGGGGGATTCTATCGGAGCGCGGATTAATGTGGTGGCTGAGGGCGTTCCACCGGGGCTGGGCGAGCCGGTTTTTGATCGGCTGGATGCGGATCTTGCTCATGCGCTGATGAGTATCAATGCGGTGAAGGGCGTTGAGATTGGAGCTGGCTTTGGTTGTATTGACCAAAAAGGCACGGCGCACCGGGATGAGATGACGCCGGAAGGCTTTCTGTCGAATCATGCTGGTGGCGTTCTGGGGGGTATTTCTTCGGGGCAGCCGATTCTTGCCAGTATTGCGCTGAAGCCGACTTCCAGCCTGCGCTTGCCGGGCCGTAGCATTGATGTGAATGGCAATCCGGTGGAAGTTATTACCACTGGGCGGCACGATCCCTGTGTGGGTATCCGGGCTACGCCGATTGCTGAGGCAATGATGGCTATTGTGTTGATGGATCATTATTTGCGTCATCGTGGTCAGAATGGGGATGTTACTGTTTCTACGCCTGTTATTGGGCAGCTCTGATCTAATTGGTTTTTGGCTTGGGTGCAGCAGCTTCGGCTGGTCAGGCTATTCAAAAAACGCCCGTAAATACGTCCATGTAGGGCTCGGGCGCGCCATCCCTGGCGCTTCACGTTTTTGAATAGCCTGCCCAGTCGAAGCTGTCTTGGTTCTGGCGGCCGCCCAATGCCCTCGTAGCCATATGGGAATGCAGGGAGAACGGGTATTTACTGGCGCCTTTCCAACCTCTACTTCTGGTTTTTCGCCCTTCTGGGCGGGCTTTTGCCTTATTGGTCTTTGTACCTTCAGGGGCGGGGGTTTTCCTATCTGCAAATAGCCACTTTGATGGCGACCATTCAGCTCACAAAAATTGTGGCACCAAGCCTTTGGGGGCATCTGGGTGATAAAACCGGCCAGAGGGTCCGGCTTGTTCGGTTTGGGGCGATTACCGGTTCGTTGTTATTTGCCGGGGTGTTTCTTGAGCCAGGTTTTTACGGGCTGCTTCTGGTGATGCTGGCGTTTACGTTTTTCTGGAACGCTATTCTTCCGCTGTATGAGGTGATCACGCTGCGCTCGCTCGGCGAGCATCGGGAAAAGTATGGCAAGGTTCGGCTTTGGGGATCGGTTGGGTTTATTGGCGCTGTGGCGGGGGTTGGCCTGATCCTGGAGTGGGTATCGATTGGGTGGTTGCCCTGGTTGCTTTTGCCGGTGTTTGTAGGGATTGGGGTATCGGCTTTTCTTTTGCCGGCTGAGCAAGGTGAGCGCAAGCCGCCGGCGCCGAAGGGCAGTTTGCGGGCGATTTTGACGCACCCTGCGGTGGTTGCATTTTTTCTGATGAATTTTCTGCTGCAGGTTTCACACGGCGCTTACTACACGTTTTTCAGTATTCATCTGGAGCAGCACGGTTACGGCAATCTTGCGATCGGGATGCTTTGGTCGCTTGGGGTGATTTCGGAGATCGGGTTGTTTCTGGTGATGCATCGGTTAACGCGGCACTTCACGGTACGCCAGATTGCGATTGGTGCTCTGGTCCTGACGATGGTCCGGTGGGTGCTGATAGCGGAGTTAACGGATTTTCTCCCGGTGTTGCTGTTTGCCCAGATGTTGCACGCGGCTTCTTACGCGGCACTTCATGCGGTTTCGGTGCAGTATGTTCAGGGCTTTTTTGGTCAGCACCATCATGGCCAGGGGCAGGCGTTGTACAGCGGGCTGACGTTTGGTGCCGGTGGTGCGCTGGGGGCCTGGATGTCGGGCTTTTTGGTGGAGGGGTTCAGTACGTCTGCGGCTTTCTGGGGTGGGGCGATTGCCATGGCAATCGCCATCGTTATCACGGCCCGGGGACTGCAGGATCCGCCTGAGGCTTACATTGGACGCTCTTCCTCTTCCTGAACAATGGATAAGAGCGCCTTTGCGGCGTTGCCGGGTTGTCGGTCGGTCAGTCCTATTGCGCCGAGCATACGGGTAACCCTATGCTCGGCCTCTGTCCCGCTTGCCAGCACGCCTTCCAATACCTTCAAACTCCGGTCCACCATTCGCAGTGGAAGTACGCTCCAGCCCAGGCCAACGCTGGTCATCATTTTCAGGGTTTCGAGGTAGTTTGTCGGCATTTGCGAATGTAGAGACAGGTTTGCCTCCAGGAAGAGGCGACTCACCACCCGGTAGGTCGAGGTTGAGGTGTCGGGCAGCAGAGCCGGGTGTTCGGCCAGATCAGCCAGCCCGGGTTTCGTCAGGCTGGCCAGGGGGTGATCCGCGCTGATAACGAAGGCCATGGGGTCTGGCCAGTGGGCAAGCACGTTGAAGCTCGGGGCCATGCTGTCGCTCAGCGTGACGAACGCGAGTTCGGCGTTGCGTTTGCGCATTTGCTCGTAAGCGGCATCCGATTCCATGAACTGCAAGTTGATGGAAACCTGGGGATATTCCCGCTTGAACCGACGCAACCAGTTGGGTAAGTGGTGAAGCCCTATGTGGTGGCTGGCAATAATTTGCAGCTCACCTTCGATCAGTCCGGAATCTGGCGAAAGGGCAATGCGGGCGTTGTGGATTTCATCAAGTATCTTGCGAGCGTGGGGTAACAGGCGAGCACCTGAGTCGGTCAGTCGTATTTGCCGGTGGCTGCGGTCAATCAATGTTGTGTCCAGCTGGCTTTCCAGTGCGGCGAGGCGTTTGCTGATGGCGGGCTGAGTCAGGTGAAGCTGCTCCGCAGCCTCCGAAAAGGAACCTTGGTCGACAATGGCAAGGAAGGCTTTCAGGGCATTTGAGTCCACGATGCGTTTTCCTGTTGTGCTTTTTCAGGAAAAGACTAACGCATAACTGTATGGAATACGATGAATAAAAAACATGAATTGCGGTTATTTGTTCGCGAGCGGTATGATGGTTTATAGAGTGTAAAAAGCATCACATAACTGCACCTCCAGAGAGCGAGAGAGAATCATGGCGGGTAAGACCTTATACGACAAGTTGTGGGACGACCACTTGGTCAAGCAGCGGGACGATGGTTCTGCGCTGATTTACATTGATCGGCAATTATTGCACGAAGTTACGTCGCCCCAGGCTTTCGAAGGGCTGCGCCTTGCAAAGCGCAAGCCTTGGCGCATTGATGCCAACCTGGCCACGCCTGACCACAACGTTCCGACAACTGATCGCGAAAAAGGCATTGATGGTATTGTCGATCCGGTTTCCCGTATCCAGGTGGAAACCCTCGATAAGAACTGCGATGAGTTCGGCATTCTCGAATTCAAAATCAAGGATCTGCGTCAGGGCATTGTGCATGTCATCGGGCCTGAGCAGGGCGCAACGCTGCCGGGTATGACCATTGTCTGCGGCGATTCCCACACGTCTACCCACGGTGCTTTTGGCTGCCTTGCTCACGGTATAGGTACGTCCGAAGTTGAACATGTGCTGGCCACTCAGTGTCTGGTACAGCAGAAAATGAAGAATATGCTGGTCAAAGTGAACGGCGAGCTTGGCAAAGGTGTGACCGGCAAAGATGTCGTGTTGGCGATCATCGGTAAAATCGGTACCGCTGGCGGTACCGGGCATGCTATCGAGTTTGGTGGTCAGGCGATTCAGAATCTGAGCATGGAAGGCCGGATGACCATCTGCAATATGGCCATTGAAGCCGGTGCCAGGGTTGGCATGGTTGCCGTTGACGGTACCACCATCGAATATGTAAAAGGTCGGCCATTCGCCCCCAAAGGTGAATCCTGGGATGCCGCCGTTAATTACTGGCGCACGCTGCACAGCGACGTGGATGCCGTATTTGACAAGGTTGTTGAGCTCGACGGCGCAGACATTTTGCCGCAGGTCAGTTGGGGCACGTCTCCGGAAATGGTTGCGGACGTAACCGGCAATGTGCCTGATCCCGCGAAGGAAGAAGATCCGATCAAGCGTGAAGGCATCGAGCGGGCTTTGAAATATATGGGTCTGCAGCCAAACCAGGCGATTACCGATATCAAGCTCGACAGGGTGTTCATCGGGTCCTGCACCAACAGCCGTATTGAAGACCTGCGGGAAGCTGCCGCCGTGGTCAAAGGGCGCAAAGTTTCCGGTAGCCTCAAACAGGCGATGGTTGTACCGGGTTCCGGCCTCGTGAAAGCGCAGGCGGAAGCCGAAGGTCTGGATCAGATTTTCATCGAAGCAGGCCTGGAATGGCGTGACCCCGGGTGCTCCATGTGTCTGGCGATGAACGCGGATAAACTCGGGGAGGGCGAGCACTGTGCTTCTACCTCGAACCGTAACTTTGAAGGCCGGCAGGGCTTTGGCGGTCGCACTCATCTGGTGAGCCCTTCCATGGCTGCTGCTGCTGCCATATCCGGCCACTTTGTTGATGTTCGCGAACTGCTGAACTGAGCCACAGGAGAGAACTGAACCATGCGCGCATTTACGCAACACAAGGGCCTTGTGGCCCCGATGGACCGGTCCAATGTGGATACGGACATGATTATTCCCAAGCAGTTTCTGAAGTCCATCAAACGCACTGGCTTCGGCCCGAACCTGTTCGATGCCCTGCGGTATCTGGATGAGGGCAAGCCTGATCAGGACAGCTCACAGCGCCCCCTGAATCCGGATTTTGTGCTCAATCAGCCTCGTTATAAAAATGCGAGTGTGCTTTTGGCCCGTAGTAATTTCGGCTGCGGTTCCAGCCGTGAGCACGCGCCCTGGGCGCTTGATGATTACGGTTTCCGGGTTATTATTGCGCCGAGCTTTGCTGATATTTTCTATAATAACTGCTTTAAGAATGGCTTGTTACCAATTGTTCTTGAAGAGAAAATTGTAGATAAATTATTCCGGGAGGCTGAGGCGTTGGAAGGATATCAGCTGACGGTGGATCTCGAGGCGAAAACCGTGATCACACCGACCGGTGAATCCTTTGGGTTTGAAGTGGATGACTTCCGCCGCCATTGCCTGCTCAATGGTCTCGACGATATCGGCGTAACTCTGGAAGATGCCGAGCTGATCAAAACCTATGAAGACCAGCGCCGTCAGGCCGCCCCCTGGTTGTTTGGCGCGGGCCAGTAACGCGCGATCTGACAACAACACATAACTCTCCGGGTCAGCCCGACCCGGTTTACAAAGATTTGGAAACCCATCATGTCCAGAACAGTACTTCTTCTGCCGGGAGACGGCATCGGCCCGGAAATCGTTGCAGAGGCTGAGAAAGTCCTGCGTGCTGTCAATGAAATGTATGGCCTGAAACTCGGCTTCGAGTCGGGCCTCGTCGGTGGGGCTGCGTTGGATGAGACCGACAGCCCGTTGCCTGACGATACCCTTGAGAAAGCCCGCAAGGCCGATGCAATCTTGCTGGGCGCGGTAGGTGGTCCAAAGTGGGATAGCCTGCCCATGCCACAGCGCCCGGAAAAAGGCTTGCTTGGCTTGCGTTCTACCCTGGAACTCTTCGCTAACCTGCGCCCGGCTATTCTTTACCCGCAGCTGGCATCCGCATCGTCGCTCAAGCCTGAGGTGGTTTCAGGTCTCGATATCATGATTGTTCGGGAACTGACCGGTGGCATCTACTTTGGCCAGCCACGGGGTGTGCGTGTACTAGAGAGCGGCGAGCGCCAGGGTTACAACACCTATGCGTACACAGAAACTGAAATCCGTCGTATTGGCCGGGTTGCGTTCGAGGCCGCGCAGCAGCGCAGCAAGAAGCTGTGTTCGGTCGACAAGGCCAATGTGCTGGAAGTGACTGTGCTATGGCGCGAAATCATGAACGACCTGAAACGCGAATATCCGGATGTGGAGCTGTCCCACATGTACGTGGATAACGCCGCGATGCAACTGGTTCGCGCGCCCAAGCAGTTCGACGTGATTGTGACTGGTAACATGTTTGGTGATATTCTTTCAGACGAAGCAGCCATGCTTACCGGCTCTATTGGTATGTTGCCATCGGCGTCGCTGAACTCTGAAAAGCAGGGCATGTATGAGCCTTGCCATGGTTCAGCGCCGGATATTGCCGGCAAAGGTATTGCCAATCCGTTGGCCACGATTCTCAGTGTAGCCATGCTGTTGCGCTACAGTCTTGATGAAGAAAAGGCCGCTGCTGCCATCGAAACGGCTGTTAGCAAGGTACTGGATCAGGGTCTGCGTACTGCAGATATAATGTCTGAAGGCAGTACTCGGGTGTCTAGCCGCGAAATGGGCGAAGCGGTGCTGGCTGCTCTGTAAATTACGATAATCCCCGACAGCAACGCGATGCGGTTGCTGCGGGATCATTCACCCTGTCCCTGCCGGCGATAAAGGTTGGGGTGGGCACAAGAGAGGTTCAAAGGTCGCACATGAAGCGAGTTGGACTTGTAGGTTGGCGCGGTATGGTGGGCTCTGTCCTCATGCAGCGCATGCGCGAAGAAAATGATTTCGCTGATATCGATCCGGTATTTTTCTCCACCTCCCAGACTGGTCAGCCAGCTCCGGACGTAGGGAAGGAAGGCGTGCCGCCGTTGCAGGATGCGTTCGATATCGAAACTCTCAAAACCCTGGATGTGGTGTTGACCTGTCAGGGCGGTGACTACACCAATGCGGTCTATCAGAAACTGCGCGATGCAGGCTGGAAAGGTTACTGGATTGATGCCGCATCCACACTGCGGATGGTGGATCACTCTGTCATTGTTCTGGATCCGGTGAATCGCAATGTGATTGATGCCGCGCTGAATAGCGGTGTTAAGGATTATATTGGCGGCAACTGCACCGTCAGTCTGATGATGCTCGCCCTCGGCGGGTTACTGGAGCAGGACCTGATTGAGTGGGTTTCTCCCATGACCTATCAGGCGGCATCGGGCTCCGGTGCACAAAACATGCGTGAGTTGCTCAACCAGATGGGTGAGCTTAACCGCAGTGTTGGGGATGAGTTGGCAAGCCCGTCGTCGGCGATTCTGGAAATTGACCGGAAGGTTACCGAAACCATGCGTTCCGATGGCTTTCCTACAGAGCACTTTCAGGTGCCTCTGGCCGGGAGCCTTATTCCGTTTATCGACAAGCAGCTTGATAACGGAATGAGTAAGGAAGAGTGGAAAGCGGGCGTTGAGACCAACAAGATTCTTGGCCGCTCGGAAAATCCTATTCCCATTGACGGTCTCTGTGTACGGATTGGCGCAATGCGCTCCCACAGTCAGGCGCTGACCATCAAACTGAAGAAGGATCTTCCGGTCGCAGAAATCGAATCCATCCTGGCCAAGGCCAATGATTGGGTTAAAGTCATTCCGAATGACCGCGAGGCGAGCATTGAGGAGCTGACTCCTGCCAAGGTGACCGGCACTCTGAGCGTGCCCATCGGGCGTATTCGTAAGCTGGCCATGGGGCCGGAGTATATTTCGGCGTTTACCGTTGGTGACCAACTCCTTTGGGGAGCTGCAGAGCCGTTGCGCCGTATGTTGCGAATCCTGCAGGAACGTTAAGAATTGTTACACAGAGGCAATAAATGCCAACTGTGTCCGGTTTCAGGAAACCGGATAGGGGGCGGAGGCTGATTTCAGGCTCCGCCCCTGTTATTTTCAGGAACACTAGGAAGTTCCGTGCAACTGGTAAATAAATGGTGCAAGGATTGCGTCTGATTGATTGATAAAAGAGGTTTTATCAACAATACTTGCCGGACTTAAATTTTAAAACACTTCATCTCAACCCAGAATTATCCAGACGAAAGTCGCCCTGTTTCGTCCGATTCTGTTTGAGAAAAAGCAGTCACGAATAACGGGACTGGAAAGGAAAACGCATGAAGGTACGCAAGCTTGCTGTTGCTCTGGCTCTGGCTGGGGGACTCGGATCCGGTGTCGCTCAAGCTCTCGGGTTAGGTGAAATTGAACTTCAGTCCTATCTGAATGAGCCGATGGATGCAGAGATTGTTCTGCCGCAAAGCCAGGGAGTAGACCCCGGCGATGTGTTTGTGAACATTGCTCCCGAAAGGGCTTATCAGAGGCTTGGCCTGCAACGGAACCTGTTTCTCGGAAAACTTCGTTTCGACGTAGCGACTCGCTCGGATGGCAATCTGGTGGTGAATGTCTCATCCCGGGAGCCATTGAGAGAGCCGTACCTTAACTTTCTGCTGGAGCTGACCTGGCCGAACGGTCGGCTGATGCGTGAATATGCCGTCCTGGTAGATCCTCCGGTTTATGCTGAAGAGTCTGGTGTTTCTGAGCAGGTGCGGGCGCCTTCAACCGCATCTTCTGCCCAGTCCCGACCAGCATCGTCTGTGCGCAATGCCGAATCGGCTCGTCGCCAGGCCAGAGTAGAGCAGTCCCGAAGCCCCGGTTATCAGGCGGGCACGTTTGGGCCAACAGGTGCGTCTGACACACTGTGGACTATTGCGGCGACTGTTCGTCCGGACAACAGGTTGTCCATGCAGCAGGTTATGCTGGCCCTTCAGGATCTGAACCCGAACGCATTTATTGACAACAATATCAACAGGCTGAAGCGTGGTGAGGTGCTGCGTGTTCCGTCTGCAGAGCAGATCCGTAGCCGCACTCGTGCTGAGGCGATTCGTGTTGTTGCTCAGCAGAATCAGGATTTTCAGAAGCCCAAGCGCACCCTTGATGCCACAGTTGCTCAACAGCCCCAAACCGGTGCGGCCAACGAAGCACCGGCCGGTGGTGACGAACTCAAGCTTCTGGTTGCCGATAATGAAGGCGGCCGGAACGAAGCTGAGGGCGGCTCTGCTGGTGGAGATGGTCAGCTTGCAGGTGGGGCAGATGCCGGCGCCGCTGTGGCGATGGAAGAGCTTGAAAGTGCCCGCAGGGAGAACAGCGAACTCAATACCCGCGTTGATGACCTTCAGGATCAGGTACAAACTCTGCAGCGCTTGCTTGAGCTGAAAAACACTCAGCTTGCGGAAATTCAGCAAGGTGCTGCTAACGATACTGGGGCCACAACGGTTCCGGTTACCGGTGAAGACAACGCAACCGATCAAACTGAAGGGGTTGCCGACGCGGCGCCCACCGATGAGTCTGGCCAACAGGCGGCCGACTCTGCCGCTGCTGCCGGGGAGCCAGGCGCCGCTGACGTTGCTGCAATGGGCGACGATCAGGAAGCTGCGAGCTCAACTGAAGCTACGGATGCCGAAGCACAACCTGTTGCCGGCGCTGATGCCACGGAGCAGGCAGCGCCGTCAGCTATTACAGAGCCAGCTGAGCAGCCGGAAGCCAAGCTCCAGCCGAAGCCCGAGCCTGTTGCGGACAAAGGTTTTCCGGGCAATGTAATTGATGCAATTACCGGCAACATTTTCTATCAGATTGCCTTGGGGGGCGGACTGGTTATCCTGTTGCTGCTTCTTTTGCTTCTTGCGCGCCGCAATGCAAACCGCGAGAAAGCATTTTATGAACAGCTCAATAGCGAATCGGACGGGTCTGACGACACCTTTGATCTGAGCCTGGATGAAGACGAGCCGGAGCAGAGCGGCACCAGCGATGCTTTTGAAGAAGCCGACCAGTATGTTGCTTATGGTCGTTATGATCAGGCTGCGCAGGCTCTCGAAACCGCTATCTCCCGCGAGCCAAGCCGCACCGACCTGCGTCTCAAGCTACTTGGGGTTTATGCAGACAATCAGGATCGCGAATCGTTCGAGAAACAGTTCGGCGAGATTCAGGCTCTGGACGACGACGAAGCAATTGCCCAGGCAAACGACCTTCGGTCGCGCCTTGAAGAAGCCGAGTCAATGCCGAGCATTGACGATCTCGAATCGCAGCTGCGATTCGGGTCGTTCGGCGAAGAATCTGATGTTTCGGGCTCCTTTGATGCTGATGAAAGCTCTGATACCGCAAAAGACTATGAGAATGCAGAGACGTCAGATCCGTCTGACAGTGATGTTTCATTGTCTGATGAGCTCTTGGCTGATCAGTATGACGCAAGCCGCGAAGACCAGGTTGAAAACGAATTTGGTGATTTTGATTCCGACTTGTCTGATTTCAATCTCGATACCCTCGAAGAGGCTGAGAACTCTGCCGATACAGAAGTTGATGAGGTGGAGGAGGACAGTGAAGGTCTGATTGAGTACGATCTTTCGGGTCTTGGGCTTCCGGACACCAAAGAAGAAGCGGACGCAGACAAGACTGAAGACGAAAGTGATTTCTCTTCTTTGGAAATTGATCTGGATGAGACCGAGGACTCACTGGACGAACTCGAAGAGCCGTCTGACCTGTCTTCTGGCGATGCATTAAAGTCTGCCCCGGAAACCGGGAGTACGGACATTGATACTCTGGACGAATCTTTCCTGGACGAGCTGGATGCAGAACTGGACAAGGTCGCCGACGAGGAAGACGAGCTTGGGGGTACAGAATCGGAAGAGTCAGCGCTTGATGATCTCGAGTTGGACGTGTCTGATGAGGATCTTGCGCTTATGGAAGAGTTCTCCGATTCTGCCGATTTAGCCGAGGCGAGTCTCGAAGACGAAGAGCTGTCTCTGGATGATGAGCTGGATCTTGAGGATACCCTTGCAGAAGATGATTTGGCAGATGATGAGTTGCCGGTTGCTTCCGATGAGGTTCGGGATGACACTGCGAAATCACTCGCCGCTGATATCGATGAAAGTGATCTTGGTGACGATGATGATTTTGACTTCCTCGCCGGGACAGATGAGGCGGCAACGAAGCTGGACCTCGCGAGAGCCTATATCGAGATGGGAGACAGCGACGGAGCTCGGGATATTCTTGAAGAGGTAGCTCTTGAGGGAGATGATGAGCAGAAGACGGAAGCTCAAGACCTGCTTAAAAATATGTCCTGATCCGTTATAATCGGATTACAGAGGCAGCAAGCGCCGGCCGCCGGGGTTGTTCCCGGCACTCAGCTGGCGCTTTGTTTTTACAGCAACATACTTTCCGGATTCACACGTGTTTCTCAACCCCCAGGAACTCACAGCGAATAATGCCATCGGTGGCGGACGGGTTGCCCTGGCGTTCGAATACGATGGCCGCGGTTTTCATGGTTGGCAGCTCCAGAAATCGGGGGTTCGCTCCGTAGAGGCAGAGCTGGCTAAAGCTGTTGCAAAAGTCGCGGACCACCCCGTCGATCTTGTATGTGCAGGCCGCACCGATGCCCGGGTTCATGCAAGCTATCAGGTAGCGCATTTCGAAACGCCTTCCATCCGCAATCTTCGCTCATGGGTAATGGGTATCAATACAGCGCTTCCGTTCGATATCGCAGTACATTGGGCTGGCAATGGAAGCGATGATTTTCATGCCCGCTTTTCCGCAATTTACAGGCGCTATCGCTACGTAATTCACAACAGCCCTGTAAGGCCTGGAATCCAGCGAGGGCAGGTAAGCTGGGTGTTTCGGGAGCTTGATGCTGAGCGCATGCATTGCGCAGCTCAGGCGCTCGTGGGCGAGCATGACTTTTCTTCGTTTCGTGCTGCCGGGTGCCAATCCCGAACTCCTGTGCGCTTTCTCGAGCAGATAAAGGTAACCCGGAAAGGAAACTTCGTCGTAATTGATGTGCAGGCTAACGCTTTTTTGCACCACATGGTTCGCAACATTGCGGGGGCGCTTATGGATGTTGGTACCGGAAAGCAGAAGCAGTCCTGGATTCGTGACATACTGCTTGTAAAAGATCGTACGATTGCCGGAGTAACCGCGCCGCCCCATGGCTTGTATCTGGTCGATGTCGGGTACCCTGAAGGCTTTAATATACCTGCTGCAGAATGCGGTCCGGGATTTTTGAGGCCATGGTTCAGCCAGGCAGAGAATCGCCCGGTCTATCCAACGCATATTCACCCCAAACAGCGGGTAACAACTTCATGAATACACGCGTCAAAATTTGCGGTCTGACTCGTGTTGAGGATGTGAAAGCCGCTGTTGCAAGCGGTGCCGATGCTCTGGGGTTCGTGTTTTACGAGCCCAGCCCTCGTGCGGTCAGCATTGAACAGGTTAAATTGCTGGCCCGGCATGTACCCGCATTTGTGTCGGTTGTCGGGTTGTTTGTGAATCCATCGGTAGAGCAGGTCAGGGGCGTCCTTGATCGCATACCACTGGATTTGCTTCAGTTCCATGGTGACGAGACGGCAGATTTTTGCGAGCAGTTTGGTCGACGGTGGATCAAGGCCGTGCGCGTTCGGGATGCAGGGCAGATTGAACGGGCGTTTGCCGAATATCATTCAGCCGCCGGGCTGTTGGTGGATGCATGGGACCCTGCGCGATATGGGGGTACCGGGCATTCATTCAATTGGGACCTGATCCCGTTGGAGCGGCCCTTGCCACTTATATTGGCCGGTGGCCTGTCATCTGATAACGTATTCCGCGCTGTAGAGCAGGTGAAGCCGTGGGCTGTTGATGTCAGCGGAGGCGTAGAAAAAAGCAAGGGCATCAAAGACATCGAAAAAATTTCTGAATTTATCAAAGAGGTTCACCGTGTCTGTAAAACTGACTGAAGAAATGCTGACGGCACTACCGGATGCGCGGGGGCACTTCGGTGCCTTTGGCGGACGCTTTGTTTCCGAGACGCTGATGGATTCCCTGATGACTCTGGAAAGAGAGTATCTCAGGCTGAAAAAAGATCCTGAGTTTCAGGCTACCTTCGACAAGGATCTTGCAGATTATGTCGGCCGCCCCAGCCCTTTGTACTTTGCCGAGAGGCTGACCCGGGAGACCGGCGGAGCGCAGATCTGGCTCAAGCGTGAAGACCTCAACCACACGGGCGCGCATAAGGTTAACAACACCATTGGTCAGGCCTTGCTCGCCAGTTTCCTCGGTAAAAAACGAATCATCGCCGAAACCGGGGCCGGGCAGCATGGGGTTGCGACCGCTACAGTCTGTGCCCGCCTCGGACTGGAATGCCATGTTTTCATGGGCGCTGAAGACGTCCAGCGCCAGTCACTGAACGTGTATCGCATGAAGCTTCTTGGCGCTCATGTGCACGCGGTCCAGAGTGGAAGTCGTACGCTCAAAGACGCAATGAATGACGCCATGCGCGACTGGGTCACCAACGTTGACGATACCTTCTACATTATCGGCACTGTCGCAGGCCCGCATCCTTATCCGCTTCTGGTCCGGGATTTCCAGTCGGTGATCGGCCGTGAAACCCGTAGTCAGTCACTGGAGAAAACCGGAAAACTACCGGATGCGCTAGTGGCCTGTGTGGGCGGTGGATCCAATGCCATTGGCATGTTTTATCCATTCCTGACAGACGAGTCCGTGCAGCTCTATGGCGTTGAAGCCGGCGGGCTTGGTATCGAGACCGGTCAGCATGCAGCGCCTTTATGTGCGGGCCGACCGGGCGTACTTCATGGTAATCGCACGTATCTGATGGAAGACGATGACGGCCAGATCGCCGCGACACATTCGATCAGTGCAGGTCTTGATTACCCTGGAGTAGGGCCTGAGCATAGCTGGTTAAAAGATATCGGTCGGGCCAACTATGTGTCGGTTACCGACGATGAAGCGCTGGACGCTTTCCGCATGCTGACGCTGGTTGAGGGTATTATGCCGGCACTTGAAACGGCGCATGCGATAGCCTACGCCGTCAAGCTTGCAGCCACGATGGATAAAGACCAGATGGTCGTAATCAACATATCCGGTCGCGGCGACAAAGATATTCATACCATTGCACAGTTGGATGGTATTGAGCTGTAAATAACGGTCTGAATAATCGACAGGAGCAGGCATGAGCCGAATTGAAGGGGTTCTCCAGACCCTCAAAGGACAGGGCCGCAAGGCACTTATTCCCTTTATTACCGCCGGTGACCCCCATCCCGACGAGACTGTTGGCCTGATGCATACGATGGTGGATGCCGGCGTCGATATCATCGAGCTGGGTGTGCCGTTTTCCGATCCGATGGCCGATGGCCCGGTGATTCAGTTGGCCTGCGAGCGTGCGCTCAAACACGGCACATCGTTGCGCCGTGTTCTGGCGATAGTGCGTGAGTTCAGGCAAGCCAATGACACCACCCCGGTGGTGTTGATGGGTTATCTCAATCCTATAGAAGCCATGGGCTACGAGGCATTTGCAGACGCCGCAGCGGCAGCGGGTGTTGATGGTGTGCTCACGGTAGACCTGCCGCCTGAAGAGGCAGATGATGTTGCGCCGCTGTTCGCCGGAAAAGGGCTCGATCCAATTTTTCTGCTGGCGCCGACTACAACCGATGAAAGAATTCGTGCAATTGCCGATCACTCTTCGGGATATGTGTACTATGTTTCATTCAACGGCGTTACCGGAGCAGCGAAAATAAATGTGGAAGAAGTAGCCGCCAAGGTTGCACATATCCATGAATTGACGGCCCTTCCGGTGGGCGTCGGTTTCGGCATCCGCGACGCAGAAACAGCGGCCGCCGTGGGACGGGTATCCGATGGTGTAATTGTTGGCAGCGTACTGGTCGATACAATAGCCAGAAATCAGGCAGATATCGAAGAGCTTAAACGGGCGCTGACGGATCTGCTCAACCCGATGCGTGAAGCACTGGATAGCCTGGCTTCCTGACCCCGAAGGTGAGGGCAGGCCGGAATCAAAGGACAGGATATAACCATGAGTAACTGGCTGGACAAGATAATGCCGGGCAAGATCCGCTCGGACTCCAATCGCAGAACCGGTGTTCCCGAAGGGCTATGGAAAAAGTGTCCCAAGTGCGGCGCCTTTCTATACAAGCCGGAACTTGAGAAAAACCTGGATGTTTGCCCCAAATGCAACCATCACATGAGGGTTGATGCCCGCCGTCGTCTCGACATTTTTCTTGATGAAGAAGGTCGTGAGGAAATTGGCGCTAACCTCGAGCCTTGGGACAGACTGAAGTTCAAAGACACCAAGCGCTATAAGGATCGTCTCACGCAGGCTCAAAAAGCCACGGGTGAGAAAGACGCCCTTGTTGCCATGAAAGGCACAACATTGAGCGTTCCCCTGGTAGCGTGTTCCTTCGAATTTGGCTTCATGGGTGGGTCCATGGGGCAAGTTGTTGGTGAAAAGTTCGTTCAGGCCGCGAATGTTGCGCTTGCCGAACGTATCCCCCTGGTCTGCTTTTCCGCCAGCGGTGGTGCGCGTATGCAGGAAGCCATTCTTTCCCTGATGCAGATGTCCAAAACAGCGGCCGTGCTGGAGCGCATGAAGCAAGAGGGCATTCCCTACATCTCGGTGATGACGGACCCTGTTTTTGGCGGTGTGTCTGCGAGTCTGGCCATGTTGGGTGACCTTAATATCGCAGAGCCCAATGCACTGATCGGGTTTGCGGGCCCGCGGGTTATTGAGCAGACGGTTCGTGAAAAACTGCCAGAAGGTTTCCAGCGCAGCGAATTTCTGCTGGAGCACGGTGCGATCGACATGATTCTGCACCGCCATCAGATGCGCGAGCGCATTGCGCACGTGCTGGCTAAGTTTAGCGGTCAAGAGCGGCCTGATACGGAAGATCCGATCGAATTTGAAATAACGGAAAAGCCAGACATTGAACCCCCCGCAGAGTAAACAGAGACCCCTGCCCCCGGTAGCACCGGGGGAGGGTGCCACGCTTGATCAGTGGCTGTCCTGGCTCGAATCGATACATCCCACAGAGATAGACCTCGGGCTTGACCGGGTATTAGTGGTTCTGCGCCGGCTGTTCCGGAAGAATCCCACAGCACGGGTTATTACCGTTGCCGGTACCAACGGCAAAGGCAGCACTGTTGCGACCCTTGAAGCACTGTTGCTGGCTGCTGGCCGGCGCACTGGCGCCTATACCTCACCTCATCTCCAGAAGTACAACGAGCGCATCCGTATTGATGGTGTGGATGTTGACGATGCAACTCTGATCTCAGCGTTCGAAAAGGTGGAAGCGGCTCGTGGCTCGGTAACACTGACGTATTTCGAGTTTGGCACTCTGGCTGCGTTTGTCGCATTGGATGAATTCGGTGTACAAGACTGGATTCTTGAAGTTGGACTTGGTGGCCGTCTTGATGCAGTGAACGTGATAGATGCGGACCTGGCGATCATAACGTCCATCGATATTGATCATGTGGCTTTTCTCGGAGATAACCGCGAGGTCATTGGGTTTGAAAAAGCCGGTATTCTTCGCCCGGGCATACCGGCCGTTGTTGCCGATGAGGATCCTCCACGATCGGTACTTCAACAGGCAGCGGCACAAAAAGTAGCGTTGGTTCGGGCGGGGCACGAGTACACGATCCAGGAGGTTGTAACGGGCCCTGGCGAAAGCGCGGTAACCTTGCACGTTCAGGACGACTCCTACAGATTGCCGTCGGGGCCTCTGCCGGTACAGAGTGTTGCGGCTGCTGTGATGGCATTGCGGTCTCTCGAGCCTGAAATGGATCAAGCTGCGATTGAGGCAGCGCTGGTTCGCGTCAAAGCGCCCGGTCGGTTCGAGCGCCTTGGACACAAGCCTGACCTGTATGTGGACGTTGGGCACAACCCTCATGCAGCCAAGTGGCTTTCAGCAAGGCTTCAGGCGCTAAAGACCAAAGGTCAGAAAGTTCACGCGGTTTACGCGGCGCTTGAGGACAAGGATGTTGAGGGCGTGGCTCATGCGATGGCACCCGCTGTCGACTATTGGTTTCTGGCTGGTCTGGACGTGCATCGGGGCCTCGGTTCAGAAACGTTGCGGGCAAGGCTTGAATCAGCGCCGCTGCTGCATACAAGTACGCATGACACCGTTGTTGATGCGATCGCTGCAGCAAAGGCAGGCGCAGAAACTCAAGACATCATTATTGTGTTTGGCTCATTTTTTGCGGTTGCCGGAGCACGCAGGCTGCTGCTCTGAGCCCAGGTGTCCGGGCGCCTTAAACTTTGTCCATAGCACAGTGCAGG
>JAGPVT010000153.1 GCA_018066865.1 Marinobacter sp.
GTACATCTTCACCCTTGACCATGAAGATCACGTTCTCGGCAATGTTGCAGGCGTGATCTCCTACCCTCTCCAGCGCCCGCAGAACCCACATCACCGACATACAGCGTGGAATATTTCGGGGGTCTTCCATCATGAAGGTAAGCAGAGTGCGGGCGGCAGCCTGATATTCCTCATCCACCCGCTTGTCTTCCTTCATTACTCGCAAAGCCTGCTCGGAATCCAGTCTCGCGAAGGCATCAAGCGAGTCGTGGAGCATGCCCATCACATGGGCGCCGATATTACGCACTTCCACATAGCCCTGGGGCGCCTGACCTTCCTCGGTGAGCTTGATCGCAAACTTGGCAATCTTTTTGGCTTCGTCGCCCACCCGTTCCAGATCCGCCACCATCCGAATTACCGAGATCACCAGCCGCAGGTCCCGGGCGGTGGGCTGGCGACGGGCGATGATGAGCATGGCTTCCTCATCAATATCCATCTCCATCCGGTCTACCATCTTGTCTTTAGCCCGGATTTCTTCTGCCAAATACCCATCCCCGTCAATCAACGCCTTCACGGCACTGTCGATCTGGGTTTCCACCAGTCCGCCCATTTTCAGGAAACGGGTTTTCAGGGCCAGAAGCTCATCGTTGAATCGGTTAGAGATGTGATCTCCGTATACGTCGTCTTTTTTCGCAGCCATCGTGTTTCTCTCCCCTGTTCTTTGCACCCGGATCAGCCAAAACGACCGGTAATGTAGGATTCCGTCAGTTCATGTTCCGGCATGGTAAATACCTTGCTCGTGTCGTTTACTTCCACAAGATGCCCCAGGTGGAAGTAGGCGGTGCGGTTGGAAACCCGCGCGGCCTGCTGCATCGAGTGGGTCACGATCACAATGGTGTAACTCTCGGACAGCTCGGCAATCAGCTCCTCAATCCGCGCTGTCGCAATGGGATCCAACGCCGAACAAGGCTCATCCATCAGCACCACTTCCGGGCTGACGGCGATAGCTCTGGCGATACACAGCCGCTGCTGCTGACCACCGGACATGCCGGTTGCCATGGCATCCAGACGATCCTTGGCCTCATTCCAAAGGCCGGCCTTGCGCAGGCTGTTTTCCACAATATCGTCCAGATCCGACTTGCGGTTGGCCAGGCCATGAATACGGGGGCCGTAGGCAACGTTATCGTAGATAGATTTCGGGAACGGGTTGGGCTTCTGGAATACCATGCCAACACGGGCACGTAACTCCACCACGTCACGCTTGGGGTCATAAATATCCTGCCCGTCCAGTTGCAGAGAACCTTTAATCCGGCAGCTATCAATGCTGTCATTCATCCGGTTCAGGCAGCGCAAAAAGGTTGATTTGCCACATCCAGAAGGCCCGATAAACGCAACAACCTCGTTGCGGGCGATATCCAGGCTGATGTTTTTGATGGCCGGAGCTTCACCGTAAAACACTTCCACATTCCGCAGCTGGAATTTGGGATCATCCGAAAACGGAATACCGACGGTTTTGCCTTCTTCAATCACCGTATCTGCCGGGCGCTCAATCGGAGCTTTTTTCGGGTCTGCTTCAGGCATATCTGACTCTTTGATGGCTGTTGGATTCATGGTGCTGGAGATAGTGCCAATAGTAGTGCTGGAAATAGTGCTCATAAATATTGCCTCTTTACCAACGGCGCTCAAGACGCTTGCGCAGCCAGATGGCGAACGCATTCATGGTGATCAGGAAGGCGAGCAAAACCATAATGCCGGCGGAGGCCAGCTCTACGAAGCCCTGCTCAGCACTGCCAGCCCAGATGAAAATCTGCACAGGTAATACTGTGGCTGAACTGAAGAACCCGTCTGGAATCTCGACAATGAAGGCCACCATGCCAATCAGCAACAAAGGCGCAGTTTCGCCCAGCGCCTGCGCCATGCCGATAATGGAACCGGTCAGCATACCGGGCATGGCCAGGGGCAACACGTGATGCAGTACCACCTGCATTTTTGAAGCGCCTATACCCTCTGCCGCCTCGCGGATCGACGGCGGCACACTCTTGATCGCCGCACGGCTCGAGATAATGATGGTGGGCAGTGTCATCAGCGCCAGCACCAGGCCACCCACCACCGGCACCGACCGGGGCATACCGAACACGCCGATAAACACCGCCAGCCCGAGCAACCCGAAAATGATGGAGGGCACCGCAGCGAGGTTGTTGATGTTGACCTCAATAAAGTCCGTAAGGGAGTTACTGGGCGCAAACTCCTCAAGATAAACCGCCGCGGCTACACCCACCGGGAAGGCGATGACCAGGGTGATGCCCATGGTCAGCAAAGAGCCGATCAATGCGCCGAGAATGCCAGCGTTAGAAGGCTCCCGGGAGTCGCCACTGGTGAAAAACACATCGTTAAACCCGGTATCGATCACGCCTTTACTGAGTAGCTCATCCGTCCAACGCTGCTGCTGTTCTGTCAGGCGTATGGAGTACCCGGGGTCGCCCGCATGCTTTACGTAAACCGACACCGTATCGTGAGCCGGAAACTCAATGATGCGAGTGCTGCCCAGCCAACCCGGATTCTCCGTCAGCAGATCACGCACCTGATTGCTGGCGTAACTGCCGGTCATCCGGCTGAGCTCACGCTTATCCGCGCGGCTTGTGGCCTGTGGAAAGTACTCTTGCAACGCCTTGATAATAGGCGCCTGAAAGTCCGCCATGGCGATCTGATCCGGATCCGAGGCATCGCTCAGGTACATCAGTTCTCCATCCAAATGCACCTCAAGGGTAACCGTGGTTTTGATGAAGCCGGTGTACCCCTTGCTGACAATGTCGGTAAACAGGATCACCAGCGAGAATAACGCAATCGAAATAGCGGCTATGCCATAACAGCGGAAGCGACGTTCCTTGCGATAGCGACGCTTGAGCGAGCGGCGGACAAGCTCCGCCTGTGGGCCTGGGTTAGTCATATTGTTCCCTGTATTTACGCACGACTTTCAGTGCGATCACGTTCAGCAGCAGCGTTACGATGAAGAGCATCATGCCCAGTGCGAATGCGGCCAGCGTCTTGGCACTGTCGAATTCCTGGTCGCCGGTGAGCAGAGTGACAATCTGTACCGTCACCGTTGTGACGGAATCCAGCGGATTGGCCGTCAGGTTTGCGGCCAGCCCGGCGGCCATCACCACAATCATGGTTTCACCAATTGCCCGGGATGCCGCGAGCAGGATACCGCCCATAATGCCAGGCAGCGCCGCCGGGAAAATCACGTTCTTCATGGTTTCAGACTGGGTGGCGCCCAGCGCCAGGGAACCATCCCGAAGGGTGCGCGGAACCGCGTTGATCACGTCGTCCGACAGCGATGACACAAACGGGATGATCATGATACCCATCACCAGCCCCGCCGCCAGCGCACTCTGGGACGATGCCTCAAGGCCAAGCATGAGAGCCAGATCACGGATGAAAGGCGCTACGGTGAGCGCTGCAAAAAAGCCATAAACCACGGTAGGCACACCCGCCAGCATTTCCAGCAGGGGTTTGACCACCGCACGAACCGGCCGGCTGGCGTACTCGGAAAGATACACCGCCGACAGCAGGCCAACCGGCACCGCAATCAGCAGGGCAATGGCGGAAATCATCAGAGTGCCGGTAAACAACGGAATAATGCCGAACGCGCCCTCAGAACCTATCTGATCCGCCCGCAGTGCGGTTTGCGGGCTCCAACTGGTGCCAAACAGAAACTCGCTCATCGGCACTTTGCCAAAGAAGCGGACGGTTTCAAAAATAACCGAGAAAACAATGCCGATCGTAGTAAGTATTGCAACGGCGGCGCACACAAAAAACAGGCGCTGCAGCGTGCGCTCCACGCTCTTGCGGGCGTTGATGTGCGGTGCTACTCGTGTCCAGGCGAAGGCGCCGCCAAGAACAGAAATCAGAATCACCAATAGCGCTTTGAAGCGGCTGCTTTGCTCACGCAGTTCCTGCAATAATGCCGCTGCGCCAGATATGCCATCCGGAACCATGGCTGGGTCCAGTTTGCCGGCGGCCAGATTGCTGATTTGGGACAGCGTCAGGCTGGCGTGCCCTGCCGATTGCGGCGCCAACTCTGCGGGCAAGGAGGCCATCACAATGTCCTGAATGACTTTGCCTTCAAAGGCGGCCCAGGTGCCCAATATAACCAGCGCCGGGATTGCACACCAAAGTGCGGCTCTGGCGGCATAGTATGCCGGCAGAGCCTTGAGGTTGCGGATGCCTCCCAGAGGCGCTGCCACAGACCGGGAACGCATATAAGCGAACCCGTATGCCACAGCGGCAAGCACCAGAATAAGGGGCAACAAATCAGCTGTCTGCATTACGGTCTCCTTGATTCATTGCCCCTGCGCCTTACCCGATCGGGTGTTAAAGCTCATTGCCTGTCATTGGTTTGAGTTCCCTTACTGCTTTCGCCACTTCCATGCGCACATTGCGGGGATTAGGGATCAGCCCCACATCCACCAGGTAGCCGTTGTCGCCCCAGGCACCTTCGGTGGTGAACTCCTTGGCATACTCCTGCACACCCGGAATAACCCCTGCGTGGGCATTTTTGATATAGAAAAACAGGGAGCGGGCCACCGGGTACTGCTCATCGGCAATAGTATCCGGGGTGGGCTCTACACCGTTAATGGTTGAGGCCTGGATTTCACCGCTGTTTTCCATCAGGAAGCTGTAGCCGAAGATACCCAGTGTGTCTTTGTCCTGAGCAAGGCGCTGAACGATCAGGTTGTCGTTTTCGCCGGCCTCAACAAATGCGCCGTCTTCACGCATATTGTGGCAAACACCGCGCATTTCTTTCTTTTCCATCGCTTTGATGAAATCAAACGTCTTACAACCACCTTCCATCGCAATTTCTACGAAGGCGTCACGGGTGCCGGAAGTGGGAGGTGGCCCCATCACACTGATTTCTTTGTTCGGCAGGCTGGCGTCGATATCGCTCCACTTCTCATAAGGGTTAGCGACCAGCTTGTCACCGCCTTTGGGATCCGGAACGTCCTTGGCCAGAGCCAGAAACACCTGACGCAGGCTCAGGTTCATCTGGCCCGCTTCCCTGGAGTTAGCAATGACAATGCCATCTGCGCCTATTTTCACTTCGGTGATGGCTTTTACACCATTGCGCTGGCACATTTCGAACTCGCTGGTTTTCATCCGGCGGGAGGCGTTAGTGATGTCCGGGTGCTGGGTACCAATACCCGCACAGAACAACTTGAAACCGCCGCCAGAGCCCGTTGATTCCAGCTTGGGCGTGGGGAAATCGGTATTACGGCCGAAGCGCTCTGCAACAACCGTCGCGAAAGGGTAAACCGTTGAAGAACCCACAACGTTTACGGTGTCACGAGCCAGGGCCGGGGCGGAAACCAGAGATAACCCGCCAGTTAATGCAGCGATAGCAAAAGCTTTATTCGGTTTAATCACGTTGAATCTCCATCAGTCACTTATGTTGTGTACAGCACCGGTTTACTGATGAGTGAAGATTAGAGTTTTTGTGTGACAGCTTTATTACACCTTTTGAAATATTGAGCAGAAGCCGCAAATAAGCTTGCAGCGGTGTGACAGATCGTTACCATGCTAAGAAAATAATTCCAGAGATTTATAAAAAGGCAATCCTCATGACGGCGTACGATGACGACAAACCCAAACCTCGCGGCGACCTGATCCTTCAGATTGTTCCTCTGCCCCAAGATACCAATGCGAATGGTGATGTGTTCGCGGGTTGGCTAGTCAAGCAGATGGATATCGCTGCAGCTACTATGGCCGGCCGCATTTCTTTGGGCCGTAACGCTACCGTGGCCATGGATGGGATGGAGTTTCTCTCACCTCTGCGGGTTGGATCACAGGTCGGCTGTTACTGCGAACTGGTAGACATCGGCCGCAGCTCCATGAAAATCAATGTGGACGTGTGGACTCTTGACCGTTCGGCCAAAAGCCCACGCAAGGTAACCGAAGGCCGGTTCGTATACGTTGCCATTGATGAGCACGGGCGTATTCGGGAAGTGCCGGAGCAACATCAATAATCAGGATTTTGTCAGCCTGTCCAGTCGCAACCGCTCGCGCTCGTCGGACAGGCGGCGTCCACCCCAGGATACCGCCATCAAGGCACCAAAACCGGTGCCGGCGGTAATGATCAGCATCACCAGAATCTGGTATTTCACCGCCACCGCCGGCGGGCTACCGGCCAGAATCTGACCGGTCATCATGCCCGGAAGGCTGACAATGCCCGCCGCAGCCATGGCGTTAATCGACGGCATCATGCCGCTCCGCATGGCTTCCCGGCGAATGTCTTCCAGGGCTTTCTGCCAGGTTTGTCCCAGCATCAACCGGTTTTCGATCACCGCACGCTGCCGCCAGACGGACTCATTCAACCGGTCCAGAGCCAGACTGACACCGGTCATGGTATTACCCAGCATCATGCCCAACAGGGGGATGGCGTATTGCGGGGCATACCAGGGCTCCGGGCCGATCACCACCATCAAGGCCAGCACCGTGACCGTAAAGGACGACACAAACATGGCCCCGGTGCCAATGCCGAAGGCCCACCAGCCTCGAAGTCGCCGGCTCTGGCGAGCGACCACTTCCCGGCCTGCCACCAGCAGCATGATCGTGGCCAGCAGGGCAATCCAATAAAACGCAGAAGACGCAAACAAGGCTTCCAGCACCAGCCCGATCAGGGCCAGCTGGATCACCGTCCTTATGGCGGCAATCAACAGGCTGCGGGTGATACCAAGCCGGCTCAAATGGCCGGTCGCCGCCAGAGCCAGCACCAGCAGGGCCGCCAGCCCGAGCTTCCACCAGGCCAGATCAATCACTTCCATGAACAGGCTCCAATCGGGCTCCGTGAATACGGTAATGGGCGTTGGCCACACGTTGAATCTGGGCCGGGTCATGGGCCACCCATAGGGTAGCGAGTTGCCGCCGCCGGATTTCTTCGAGCAGCCAGGTTTCAATGGCTCTCGTGGCCTCACCATCGAGGTTGGCAGTAGGCTCGTCCAATAACAACGCCTGAGGTTGCAACGCAAGAGCCCGCCATAGCGCCAGCCTCTGCCGCTCCCCGGAAGACAACCGGCTGACCGACCAAGCCATCACCTCCGATGGAAACCCCAGTGCCTCGGGCACGTTTTCACCGGCCTTATAGGGAAAGTGAGCACCCACGTCATCAAACCACCACTGGCTGTCCGCCGGCACCATAATAACCCGGCTTCGCCACTGGTGTGCGGGCATATCCAGCTGGTCGGCGCCATTGAGGGAAATCGCGCCACCGTGGGGTTCCAGGTCGGCTACCGCTCGTAGCAAGCGGCTCTTGCCACTGCCGGAGGGGCCAGACAAGCAAACTACCTGCCCACCGGGCACCGCCAGTGACACGTCACTCAGGGCGCCAACGCTGGCATTTTCCAGCAAAAGGTCTGTCAAAAGTGGCTCACCACGGCAATTCCTCACCGTTGCTGTGCCAGAAGGAGCCGGTATTCTCCAGGCTCAGTTGGGCAATGCGTTCCGCCAGTCCCCGGGCGGACTCTTCCGGGGTGATCAGACCGCCAAAGTTCACCATGCGGGTCTTAACATAACCAGGGTGTAGCTGAGCCACGGCAATCCCCTCGGGTTTCAAGTCCATCGCCATGGATTTACCGAAAGCATTCAATGCCGCCTTGGAGGCGCGATAGCCGTATCGACCCCCGGAATCGTTATCCGCAATGGAGCCCATACGGCTGGTGATATTGGCGATCTTGCTGCCCTGCCTCATCAACGGGATTAGTGCCTGGGCCACACGCAGCGGTGCGTAGGCGTTGATTTCCATCTGAGTGCGGATGGAATCGAAATCGATGCTGCCCAACTGCTCATCCTGCAACAGACCGGCATTGTTAATCAGCAGGCTGATATCTTTGCCCGCCAGCCCCGCCTTCAGTTTTGCAATGCCCTCATTGGTGGTGACATCTACCCCTTCGATTACTTGCGCGGCCACGCTTGCCAGTTCTTCGGACGATTGCCGACACACGCCAATCACTTCATGCCCTTCACTGGCATAATGGCGGGCAAGCTCCAGACCTATGCCGCGATTGGCACCGGTGATTACAACTACGTTGGTACCCGACACAAGAAACGCCTCCGTTCTGATCAGATTCATTACTCAATTGGATCATCCCCGCCTGTTGGCAAGGTCGCCCGTATCTGTAATGGTTACACCATAACGCCCAACCTGGCCAGAACGCGACAACAGAGACCCGAAGCCCAGGAACTTCAGGCAGTTAATCGCATTGGCGCCAGGCTTTGCTTTGGCAGCCTCGCCCGCAGCTGCATATATCGCAGCAGCGGCTATCTTCAGGTTGAAGCGGGTGCCGGGCTGGTGCTGCGCTTCTGACGCATTTCCCGCTGTCAGGTCAGGGTTTCATGCCTTTGGGGAAGCATCAACGATAGCAGCGAAGCCATGGCCACAAGTCCCGCAGAAATCCACAAGCAGGCTTCCAGGCCGTAAACCTGATAGACCCAGCCGGACAAGATCGTCCCCAGTAGCCGACCCGCAGCGTTGGACATGTAATAGAAGCCCACATCCAGCGACACACCATCGCCTCGGGCATAACTGACAATCAAGTAGCTGTGCAGAGAAGAGTTAATGGCAAACAAGACGCCAAACAGCAGCAGACCACCGATGACCACAACTTGCGGCGGCCAACCCGCCATCAGGCCAAGAGCAATGGCAGCGGGAATCAGTGCCAGAGCAGCGGCCCAGAACACGGCCGGCTGTTTGCTTTCGATGTTGCCGGTAATCCGGGGCGCAAAGGTCTGGATAAAGCCATAGCCGATGATCCAGGTGGCCATAAAGCCCCCGACTTTCCAGAAGTCCCAGCCAAATACCGTGTGCAGATAGACAGGCAGAGCCACCACAAACCAGACATCCCGGGCGCCGAACAGGAACATGCGGGCGGCGGACAGCACGTTGATGGCGCGGCTTTTTGACAGGATTTCGCGGAACTTCGGCTTGGCTTTGCTCTTGCCAAGCTCCTGCTTGAGCAGAAACAAACTGGCCAGCCACACCAACCCGAGAGCCGCCGCCATGATGAGCACCGCGCCGGTAAAACCGACCGACATCAGCAACACGCCGCCCAGGAAAAAGCCTACGCCTTTGAGGGTGTTCTTGGATCCGGTCAGGATGGCCACCCACTGGTACAGAGTGCTCTGTTGCTCATCCGGCACCAGCAATTTGATGCCACTCTTGGCGGACATCTTGTTCAGATCCTTGGCAATGCCGGACAAAGCCTGCGCCGCCATCACCCAGGGTACGGTCAGCATGGCCGCCGGCACTGCCAGCATGGCCAGCGCCGCAATCTGCAGGAACAGCCCTATATTCATGGTGCGATTCAGGCCCATGCGGGCACCCAGATAGCCGCCCACCAGGTTGGTCACCACCCCGAAGAACTCGTAAAAGATGAACAACAGGGCGATTTCCAGGGGCGAATAACCCAACTGGTGGAAATGCAGCACCACCAGCATGCGCAGGGCGCCGTCCGTCAGGGTGAACGCCCAGTAATTGCCGGTGATCACCAGATACTGACGGATGGCAGCTGTCATATCAGGCAGAACCTACCTTGCGCACCAGCTCTGCGGTGCGGTTGGCGTACCCCCATTCGTTGTCGTACCAGGCGTAGATCTTTACCTGTGTGCCGTTGACCACCAGCGTGGACAGGGCATCGACGATGGAGGAGCGCGGATCGGTCTTGTAGTCGATGGACACAAGCGGGCGTTCTTCATAGCCCAGAATATCCTTCAGTTCGCCCTCGGCGGCTTCTTTCAAAAGCCGGTTCACGGTGTCGCGATCTGTTGGCATTTCCACTTCAAACACACAGTCGGTCAGCGAGGCGTTGGTGAGCGGTATCCGCACTGCATGGCCATCCAGTCGCCCTTTCAACTCCGGGAAAATCTCGATAATCGCAGTGGCAGAACCGGTGCTGGTGGGAATCAGCGAACTGCCGCAGGCACGCGCCCGGCGCAAGTCCTTGTGGGGTGCGTCGAGGATGGTCTGGGTGTTGGTCAGGCTGTGAATGGTGGTGATCGAACCATGTTTTATGCCGAGCTTCTCGTGAATAACTTTAACCACAGGCGCCAGGCAGTTAGTGGTGCACGAAGCCGCGGTAAGGATGCGGTCGTTGGCCGGATCGAAAATATGCTCATTCACACCCAATACGATGTTCTTGGCCCCGGCTTCCTTCACCGGTGCGGTGGCCACTACGCGCTTCACGCCCTGATCCAGATAGCCCTGTAGAGCCGCTACCTTCTTGTTCACGCCACTGGCTTCAATCACCACGTCACAGTCGGACCAGTCGGTGTCACCAATGGCCTTGTTGTGGGTAACCGTGATGCGCTTGCCTTCGACCACCATCTCGCCACCACTGGCCGAAGCTTCATGGCTCCAGGGACCGTGAACACTGTCGAAGTTCAGCAGGTGCGCCAGGGTATGGGTGTCAGCCCCGGGATCATTGATGGCCACAAATTCCAGTTCCGGCCAACCCCATGCCGCCCTCAGAACCAGGCGGCCAATACGGCCAAAACCGTTAATGCCTACTTTGATCTTGCTCATAGTGGTCTCCTTGCGAGATTCGCAATCCGTGTATCCGGTAAATGATCAAGGGCACTGTTCGCCCGGGCGCTCAGCCATGGCCAGCAGCTGTGCCAGGGGCGTTTCGATCAATGCCCCATTGTTCTGAGCGGTTTCCTCCAGAACCCGAGACACCCAGGCCGGGAGCTGGGGGTTAAGATAATAATAGACCCACTGGCCACGACGCTCCGTTTCCACCAGCCCCAAATCCCGCAGAATGGCCAGGTGACGGCTGACTTTAGGCTGGGACACCTCAAAGGCCTCGGTCAGTTCACATACGCACAGTTTGTCCTGATTCCGGATCAACAAAAGTGCCGCCAGCCGCAACTCATCACCCAAGGCCTTGAAAACAGTCACCGGGTCGTAGTCTGCCGGTTTCAGGCGGATTTCCTTCTGCTGCAGGATGCTTCTTTTCATGGGGTCTTCTGATATCCAAATTACCGTATATTCGATTTGCCATATATTCACTTTTAGCGATAATAGGCAGGGAAAGTAACAAAGTAAAGACACCAGGATTACGCAATCTTGCTGCCGACCTGACTGTCGTACTCAATGCAGACATCTAGAAGTTTTGGGGTAAGCAATGACCAGCAATACAGAAACCACCAGAACTGAAGGCATCAGCGGCGGCATGGATCTGTTCGGGAGATACCTGTCAGTCTGGGTGGCCTTGGCTATTGTCGCCGGCGTGGCCCTGGGCCAGCTTGCGCCGGTGGTGCCAGAGACACTGTCCCGCTTCGAATACGCCCAGGTGTCTATCCCTATCGCCATCCTGATCTGGGCAATGATTTTCCCGATGATGGCGCAGATTGATTTCAGCGCCATCGTGAACGTGAGAAAAGAGCCGAAAGGTCTGGCCATTACCACCGTCGTGAACTGGCTGATCAAGCCGTTCACCATGTTCGCCATCGCCTGGTTCTTCCTGATGGTGGTGTTTGAGCCGTTTATTGCACCGCAATTGGCCAGTGAATACCTGGCTGGAGCTATTCTTCTGGGTGCTGCGCCTTGCACAGCCATGGTGTTTGTGTGGAGTTACCTGACCAAAGGCGACGCTGCCTACACCCTGGTGCAAGTGTCGCTGAACGACATCATCATGCTGTTTGCTTTCGCGCCCATCGTGGTTTTCCTGCTCGGTATCTCCGACATCCAAGTGCCCTGGGATACCGTGCTCTTGTCCGTGGTGTTGTACATCGTGATACCGCTCGCTGCCGGCTACCTGACCCGCCGAACCCTGATTGCCCGCAACGGCGTGCACTGGTACGACGAGATCTTTATGAAGCGCCTGAGTCCGGTAACCCCAGCAGCATTGATTGTCACACTGGTGCTGCTGTTTGCTTTCCAGGGCGAGGTAATCCTGAACAACCCACTGCACATTGTGCTGATTGCCGTGCCGCTGATCATCCAGACCTTCCTGATCTTCTTTCTGGCCTACGGCTGGGCCCGGCTATGGAAAGTGCGCCACTGCATTGCGGCACCCGGCGCCATGATCGGCGCCAGCAACTTCTTTGAGCTGGCCGTGGCTGCGGCTATTGCGCTGTTTGGCCTGCAATCCGGTGCTGCCCTGGCAACGGTCGTCGGAGTACTGGTTGAAGTGCCTTTGATGCTGGTTCTGGTGCGGATTGCCAACAAGACTCGAGATAAATTCCCGGCGTAACCCCCCGCTCTCCGGCGCGCGCTTCTTTCGCGGGCCGGAGAACTGTTAAGCCAACGACCACCCTGCTAATATTCCGCCCATCTTTTCATCGCCTTGAACCGTGAACCTCTGACCCGAACGGAACCCAAAGAATGGATTTTTACCAAGCTCTTTTCCTTGGTCTCCTCCAGGGACTGACCGAATTCCTGCCCATCTCCAGCTCTGCCCACCTGATCCTGACCCCGGCGTTTTTCGGCTGGGCCGATCAGGGCGTAGGCTTTGATCTATCGGTTCACATTGGCACTCTGCTGGCGGTGGTGCTCTACTTCCGGCGCGACGTATTCGGTATCGCCAGAGACGGGCTGATCTCCGTCGCCCAGCGCAAAATAACCGGCCAGGGCGCACTGGCCTGGTATCTGGTGATCGGCACCATCCCGGCAGGCCTGGCCGGTCTGGCCTTGCTGGACATGATCGACAATGAACTGCGGGCGGTGGAAGTCATTTTCTTCACCACCCTGATTTTTGGCCTGCTGCTGGGGCTTGCCGACTGGCTGCCCAAACGTCAGCGCACCATGGATTCCCTGAACTGGAAAGATGCCCTGCTGGTGGGGATAGCACAGGCATTGGCCTTGGTGCCCGGCACCTCCCGGTCCGGTGTCACCATTACTGCTGGCCTGTTCCTGGGCATGAGCCGTGAAACCGCTTCCCGGTTTTCGTTTCTGCTGGCCATTCCCATCATTGTGCTGGCCGCGGCCGTGAAGTTGCTGGAAGTAGCGACCTCGGATGTCATTGTGGACTGGAGTGGTTTTCTGACTGGGGGGGTAACGTCGTTCCTGATGGCCATTACCGCAATCCACTTCTTCTTGAAGTGGCTGAACACGGTTGGAATGTGGCCTTACGTTATCTACAGAGTCCTTCTGGCTGGAGTTATTTACGCGGTGCTGATGTAAGCGCAGACAAGACTCGACACGAGAGGGCCAAACTCAAACACAACCTGTAAAATAAAAGACTGCATATTTGGCATGATGTTCCTGAAGCGCCTGTCCGATGCCTTTGACGTTATTTCTCATGGTCGATACCTGTGTCACTACTCCACCACCCAAACCCGCTCCAGCGTCAGCTCTTCCGGATCAAACTGATACACACTGATACCGCCGGTAGACTGATGCCCCATCGCCAGAATGCCCGCCTCGGGTGAGGTGGCAATGGCGGTATTGCGGTCGTAGTTGCTGCCATAGGTGACCAGCCTGGGTGATTCGCCGAGGTCAAAGTACTTCATGGGCCAGGGGCTGCCGGTTTTGAACAGGG
>JAGPVT010000168.1 GCA_018066865.1 Marinobacter sp.
CATGAGCACAGCGGCTTCGCCATGTACCTGGATTCGGACAAAATCATGGAGCGAGAGCGTCACAGCATTCTCAGCGCATTGGAAGACGCCGCAGACCGGCTGCGGCGTGAAGAGGATTGTGCCCGGGACTGATCTTTACTGGCGAATCAATCGTGGGCCAACCTGCTCCTCAGGCTCTGTGCTGCGCCAGGGGTTGATATCCAGGCCACCGCGGCGGGTGTACCGGGCGCAGACTGTCAGGCTCTGCGGTTTGCAACGGTTTAGCAGATCGGTAAACAGCGTCTCTACGCAGTGCTCATGAAAATCCTGCTTCTGCCGGAAACTCACGATGTATCGCAATAACCCCGCACGATCGATCGCAGATCCGGTATAGCGGATCAGCACCGTTCCCCAATCCGGCTGGCCGGTCACCGGGCAGTTACTCTTCAGCAGGTGCGAACAAAGCTGCTCTGTTACGACAGGCCCGGTCGCTGAAAGCGACTCCGGAGCATAGTCGTACACCACATCTTCAACCGGCTCATTATCAATCAGCTCATAACCCGCCGGGCGCCCTGTGGCCGTGCCGGAATCATCAACGCTGAGAAAGCGAACATGCACCGCTGCGCCGCTGGCACTGGACAGATCCCCGGTGATGGTTTCGACAACCTGATCCGCAGATGAGAACACTGTCTGGTTCAGGGAGTTCAGGTACAGCTTGAGTGACTTGGACTCGATAATTGACGGCGAGGCGGCCGGAAACCGGATTTCCGCCCAAGCCAGGTCCGGAATTCCGCCGGGGCGCAGCCAGGAGATTTCCCAGGCTTGCCAGAGATCGCCCCCGAACCAGGGCCAGCGGCCGTCTTCAAGCCCGATTCGGCGGCGGTTTTCTTCCCGCGCCACCGGGAACAACAAAGCTGCATCATAGCGATCCGGGTAGTCGCTGGCTTTGCCAAGCGGTGCATTATCGAGTGCCATAGTACTTCCTGAAAACAGTCCTGAAAAAAGAGCGCCCTGACATCAGTGGCGTATGCCCTTCCCGCGCGCCAGCAATCTGAGCGCAATGAAGGAAAGCACAGCTATAAAGGAAAGAATCATACCAAGGGATACAAACGGGTTAACATCAGAAACACCGAGTATGCCAAACCGGAAGCCATTAACCATATACAGAATCGGGTTGATCATAGACACGCCCTGCCAGAATTCCGGCAATAGATCGATGCTGTAAAACACGCCGCCAAGATACGTGAGCGGTGTCAGAATAAAGGTAGGCACAATGGACACATCATCAAACTTGGTGGCCAGCAGTGCGTTAATAAAACCGCCCACCGCAAACAGTGCAGAGGTCAGAAATACCGTAACCACAACCATGGGCAGGTTATGAATCTGTAAGCGCGTAAACGCCAGCGATAATAGGGTTACGATAAACCCTATTCCCAAACCACGAGCCATACCCCCGGTTACGTAGCCCGCAAGGATGATCCAGTTAGGCACCGGCGATACCAGCAACTCTTCCACACTGCGCTGGAACTTCATGGAGAAAAACGACGACACCACGTTAGCGTATGAGCTTGTAATTACCGCCATCATGATCAGCCCGGGCACGATGAACGACATATAATCGAAACCGCCCATCTCACCGATTCTGGAGCCGATCAGATTTCCGAAAATAATAAAGTACAGCGTCATGGTGACGGCCGGCGGCAACAGAGTCTGCGGCCAGATGCGGGTAAACCGGCGAATTTCCCTCAACACAATTGTGATGTAAGCAGTGAACAGAGCATGAGCATTCATTTTCTGCCCTCCGTTACCGCTTCTGCAGCCGGTTCATTTTGTTCCACCATACGGATGAACAACTCTTCCAGCCGGTTGGCCTTGGTTCGCATACTGACCACTTTTATTCCTTGCTGTTCCAACTGAATGAACACATCGTTAAGCACCTGACCTTTGTGGACATCCACTTCAAGCACGCCTTCGTCATCCAGCCGGCATGAGAAGCCGTTCAGTTCCGGCGCTCGCTCCAGTGTCGCTTCCGAATCCAGCAGGAATGTCTCCAGACTGAGCTGCTGTAGCAACTCCCGCTTGCTGGTATTCCGGATAATACGGCCGTGATCAATAATGGCGATGTTGCGGCACAGAGCTTCCGCTTCTTCCAGATAGTGTGTGGTAAGAATGATGGTGGTCCCCTGCCGGTTCATTTCCTCAAGAAATGCCCACATGGAGCGCCTCAGCTCAATATCCACGCCGGCCGTAGGCTCATCCAGAATCAACAGTTTCGGTTCATGCACCAGAGCGCGGGCAATCATCAGCCTTCGCTTCATACCACCAGACAGCATCCGCGCCGGCGTATTGCGTTTGTCCCAGAGCCCGAGTTTTTTCAGGTATTTCTCAGCAGATACGGCGGCTTTTTTCAGTGGAATCCCGTAATACCCGGCCTGAATGGTGACAATATCAAACACCTTCTCAAACTGATTGAAGTTGAACTCCTGGGGCACAACGCCCAAGTGAAGCTTCGCATCAGAGAGGTGAGTATCAATGTCGTAGCCGAACACGCTTACCTTGCCGGCGGACTTGGTCACCAGAGAACACACGATGCCCAGCGTAGTTGATTTGCCGGCACCATTCGGGCCCAGCAAAGCAAAGAAATCACCTTGCGCCACTTGAAGATCGATTCCCTTGAGAGCTTCAAACCCGCTGCCATAGGTTTTGGTGAGCCCCTCAATTTCCAGCGCATTGGTCATAACAGGTTCCGATTCGAAAAAAGCGATGTTCAGGAGACAGTCTTCTATTGAGGCGCCTTCGACTTTTTCAAGGCTCAAGCGTGCCCGTGCAGGCACTGCGAAATCAGTAAACTGCGGCAGGTACCCTACAAAAATGGAGTATTACGCAAAAATGGAGTATTACGCGGCCAGGTTGGCCGGCGGTGAGTCCGAGATCGTCATTAGCTTCACCCCGGAAAACACTTACCGCTGGGTACGGAAAACCCTTCGGGTCGTTATTATCGACTGATCAAACGGGAAAAGCTCCAGCGCGACTCCGCACCGGTCACGTCGTAACCGGTAGGGTCCAGGCCCTCGGTTCCGTGGGCAAGGCATTCCTTGATGGTAAGAATTTCTGCAGCTGCGCGGCTTTCGTTGTACTTTGCCAGATCAACAATCCTGGCCGCTTTCAACGGAGCGTGGGAACGGTCCGTCATGACCATTACGCGCGGCCACAAACGGCGTTCGGCGGAATGGGAAACCACAATACCACGCTGGCCATCTGTTAATTCGACCAGACTGCCCGTTGGGTAAATGCCTATCGCGCGGATAAAGCTTTCTACCAGGTCATCCTGAAACTCAATGTTCCGCATATCATAAAGCAGGGTCACAGCTTTCGCCGGTGTCATCGGCTCAGCAAGACGCTCCCTGGGCTCGATGAGTGTTTCAAAAAACTCCGCAAGCCCGGCAATTTTGGCCAGCAGCGGAATTCTGTCTCCACGAATACCTTCCGGAAAGCCCGAGCCGTTGTGTCGTTCACGATGGCCCTGCACAACACTCAGAACCGCACGGGAAAGACCGCTGTCTTCGAGCATTGCCATGCCCTTTTCAACGTAGGTACGGTAAAGCGCATATTCTTCCGGGCCAAGCTGCCCTTCCCGGCTAAGCATGTCTGCCGACAATCTGGTTTTACCAACCTGGGATAACAGACAACCCAGGCCGAGGTGATTCAGCAAGCCTTCATTCAATCCCAGTTGGCGCCCGCATACGAGCGCCCAAACCGACGTATTGAGTGCATGCCGGTAAACATGATCATCGTGTTGCTTTATACGGCTCAACCAGAGCAACGCATCCGGTTGGCGGATGACACTGCCCACCATTTTATTGATGACTGCAGCAACCGGCCGGAGATCCCGTATTTCCTGAGTGGCAACGGATTCGTAAAGGTGCTCAAGCGCAACACCGGCATCTTCCAGCAAACATTGCGACGCCCTCATTTCCCGCTTCAGCGTGGTGACAGTCTCATAGGTGACAGGCTCCCGGATACTAAGCGGCGGAAGGTGCAGCTCTACCCTGCCTTCTCCCCTGCTTCGGCCTTTTGTACCAAAGGCCGGGCGAGCGGCTTTAGTGAGCTCAACGGAATCCCGGGTTTCTGCAACATCGATAGCGACCCATTTGCAGTGGGACACCAACGCACGAATGTCGTCCTGGGAACGGATGTGAAACCCCTGAATAGGGAAAGGCGTCTGATGCCACGGCCGATCAAGATCGGACACAAACATGCCAACCTCCAGATCATGTACTGCGATTTTTCTCTGGCAGACGCCCACGCTTCACTCCTGAATACGCATTTTTGATGGCTATCATTTTTAAGCGGCTAGCCGGAATAGTCCATTACAATTTAGTAGCCAAGGGTAACGGTACCAAGACAAACAGTAACGATAACCTTCAAACCGAAACAGATTGTAGCAATGTGACATGTGTCACAAGGCAAGGCCTGACTGCATCACAAGCAGCCCGGCTAACACCACCAGGCAGGAAATGCCCTTACAGGATCTGACCATTCCGGAGGCAGTCATAAATCGCCAAACTGGAAACCAAAGCCATCAATGGTATCTCGCACAACAACCATATCCAGCACCGGTGCCTCCACGGGCAACCCCTGTACCTGAACCTTTACCTTGTCTCCCAGCGCGGGCGTGAATGGCTCATTGTCCACAACAACGAAAACACCACCGTCTGATATATCCCGGGTTGAGAAGACAAACTCGCCAAGTTGTTCATGTGTGACTTTTACCTTGGCACTCATCGCTGTGCGACAGTGCCCCCTGCGATCATCTACTGCCATTGGCAAGGTTCCACTGCTTTGCTAAAGGTACATTTCAGAAAATTCATGTCGTTACGAATCAAATTATTTTATAGAGCATTTCGGAGAATAACACCACTTTGACGCATGTATCCCAAAGGTAATATTGACTTCACGCGAAACACAAATGAGAATGGTTGGCGTTTTTAGTCGTCTGTGACTCTCATCTGCAAACACAGGCGCGACCCCGACCCAATCATCGAAGGATGACACCATGCGCATGAAACTCGCCGCAACAGCGGCAATTGCCCTCACCGCTCTTCCCCTCGCTGCCGCTGCAGACGGTGAAGTTAACATCTACTCTTACCGTCAGGCGTATCTTCTTGAGCCGCTTCTGAATGCGTTTGAAAAAGAAACCGGTATAAAGAGCAACGTAGTATTTGCCAAACAGGGTCTGGCTGAGCGCCTGGAACGCGAAGGCCGCAACAGCCCGGCAGACGTTGTAATGACCGTGGACATCTCACGGCTCAACGAGCTGGTTGAGCGGGATCTGGTTCAGGGTGTCGACAACGACGTGTTGGAAAAAAACATTCCGGAAAATCTGCGCCACCCGGATGGCAAGTGGTTTGGCCTTACAACCCGCGCTCGCCTTATATACACCTCCAAGGAACGTGTTGAAGAGGGTGAAATCACCACCTACGAGCAACTGGCCGACGACAAGTGGGAAAACCGAATCTGCACCCGCAGTGGCAAGCACCCGTATAACATTGCACTGATCTCATCAATGATCGCGCACCACGGCGAAGCCGAAACAGAAACCTGGCTGGCTGGCGTCAAAAACAACCTGGCCCGCAAACCCCAGGGCGGCGACCGCGACCAGATCAAGGCGATTTCAGAAGGCGTATGCGACGTATCCATCGGCAACAGCTACTACTACGGCAACATGCTGCAGGATGAAAGCCAGCGCCCGGCGGCCGAAGCGGTTCGCCTGGTGTTCCCGAATGCCGATGGCCGCGGTACCCACATCAACATCAGTGGTATTTCGCTGACCAAAAGCGCCCCGAACAAGGATAACGCCATCAAACTGATGGAGTTCCTGTCATCTCCGGAAGCCCAGGGTATCTACGCCACAGCTAATACCGAATACCCTGCAAACTCGAACGTAACGCCCACAGGGCTGGTTGCAGAGTGGGGCAAGATCCACCCGGACAGCCTTTCACTGCAAGTTATCGCGGAAAACCGTAACGCGGCAGTCAAACTGGTTGACCGTGTAGACTACGACGGCGAGTAAGTGCTTCAGCGAGGGTGGCAGCGCCGCCCTCGCTCTCACCTTTCATCAACACCGCATTCAACCCGGCAAATGATTCCGGTCATTGCAGCGGCTATTTGAGCTGACTACAATCGACACCCTTTAACTCAATAACAGGACCCCCATGAGCGAGGCTGCGACCAGCGTTAACCCCGGGCTTACCCAGCCCCTGCTGGCAAAGCGCACCTCCCGCCGTTGGCTGTTCAGCGCCATTCTCACCACAGCCATCGTTGCCCTGCCCGTTCTGTCAGTCATTTTTCTGGCCTTTTTCCCTGACGAAAACATCTGGCCACACCTGCTGGAAACCACACTGCCTCGTTACCTGGTTACCACCTTGAAACTCATGATAGGTGTTGGCGCGATTACGCTGGTCATCGGCCTCTCGACCGCTTGGGCAGTCACCATGTGTGAGTTTCCGGGTCGCAAGTTTTTTGAATGGGCCATGCTATTGCCGTTCGCCGTTCCGGCTTACGTGATTGCGTATGTCTACACCAGCCTTCTGGATTATGCCGGCCCGGTTCAGGTCGCCCTGAGAGACCTGTTTGGCTGGGCCAACGCTGCGGATTACTGGTTCCCCGAGATCCGCAGCCTGGAAGGGGCCACGCTGATGATCGGCCTGGTGCTCTATCCTTATGTTTACCTTCTTGCGCGCGCCGCCTTCCTTGAGCAGTCGCCCTCCCTGTTTGCAGTCAGCCGCAGCCTTGGCCATTCGGCACTGAGCACGTTTTTCAAAGTGGTTCTGCCCATCGCCCGCCCAGCCGTCGCCGTGGGCCTTTCACTGGTGTTGATGGAAACACTGAACGATTTCGGAACGGTCGATTTCTTTGCCGTGCAGACACTCACCGCTGGCCTGTTTGATACCTGGATGAACCTCGGCAACCTGGGTGGTGCGGCGCAGATAGCCACAACCATGCTGGTATTCGTGGTTATTCTCGTCACCCTCGAACGCTATTCCCGGCGGCGGCAACAGCAATTCGCCGCCCGCGATAACCGCGACCCGATTCGCCGCTTTACCATGTCGTTCCCCCGGCAATTGATCTGCGTTGCCGTTTGCGCGGTGCCGGTAATACTGGGCTTTGTGATTCCCGGAGTAACACTTGGTGTTTATGCCTGGGAGTACTTTGATGAGAGCTGGAACCCGGATTTCGTGCACAACACCTTTAACAGCCTGTTTCTTTCGGGAACAGCTGCTCTGACCACACTGTTGATTGGTGTCACCCTCGCCTACAGCCGCAGGCTTCACAACACCCGCGGCATGCAGGTGCTCATGCGCCTCTCAAGCCTTGGCTACGCCATGCCGGGCGCCGTGCTCGCAGTGGGTGTTATTGTGCCTCTGGCAGGTTTTGATAACTGGCTGGACAGCCTGATGCGGGATTATTTTGGCTTCAGCACCGGCCTGCTACTGAGTGGCTCGGCCTTCGCCATCGTGTTTGCGTACACGGTCAGATTCCTGGCGGTGTCTGCCGGCAGCGTAGAAAGCGCGCTGCAGAAGATCACTCCAAGCATGGATATGGCATCCCGGTCACTGGGCAACAGCCCCGGTAAAACATTGGTGAAGGTGCACCTGCCCATGCTTCGCGGAACACTGATTACCGCCGCACTGGTGGTTTTCGTGGACTGCATGAAGGAGCTACCGGCCACACTGATATTGCGGCCCTTCAACTTTGAGACTCTCGCTACCTATGTGTACCAGTTCGCCTCTGATGAGCGCCTGTATCACAGCGCACTGCCGGCGCTCATTATTGTACTGGCAGGTATTGTTCCCATCATCTTGATGAGCCGGTCAATATCCAACACCCGCTCTATGGCCTGATACACGTTTTAAAGCTGAGGCGTGAGGCGTGAGCGGGCATCCTGAACGACAAACCGACCCTGAAAAACAGCAACCGGATCACCCTGCGGCAGATTGTTAGGCGTGCCACAGAACACTTCAGTCGTCAGATCCAGCCGCCCTTTGCCATGCCTTGCCAGGCTTTTTCGGAAGCGCTCAGGGATTTCACCTCCCGGCAGCCGGCAGATGGCGTAAAAATCTGAATTCACCGGCTCAAGATAATCAATACTGCCGGTCTGCACCACCACGCTGCCTTTCAGGCCGAGATCGGCAAGCGCCAACTCCGTGAGCCCCCAGGCTGCGATTACAGCAACCGAATATACACTGCCACCAAAGCCGGTGCCTTGATGGTTGCGATTGGGTTCAAGCGGCGCACTCACAAGCAATGCATTGCCGTCCCACGAATGCAGTTCAATTCCCAGAGCGCGGGAAAGGGGTATTTCCTCATGAATGCGCTTCTGGAATGCGGAAAGCTGAGCCATAAACTCCTCCTTACAGGACTTGATTTTAGGCGTGTTATCCGCTTTTCCCTATGCGACCAATGTCGATTCCGAAACCAAACAGGCCCGGCTGAGCCGGGCCTGTTCCGGGGATGAAAAGCAGTTTGTGCGTTACTGCCAGATAACCTTCTGGCGCCGAGCATACCACTCGTTCACCTTGCCTTCGTATGCGTCTTCCACCACGTTTCGCTTGAGCTTCAGCGTTGGGGTCAGAAAGCTGTTTGCAATCGACCACTCATCATTGACGATTATTACAAAAGCCAATTGTTCGTGGGGGTCTACCGTTTTATTCACACTGTTTACAAGCTCGGTGAAGCTCGTCTCAAGCTCCTTTCGGAAGCCTCCATCTCCGACTTTCGGCCGTATCCCCTCTGCCAGCTGAATGATGGCGAAAGGCTGGACCTGATTGGCCCCTGAAACACACACCATCTCGATTGACTGATGCGCCATCAGGCGATTCTCAATGGGCGCTGGTGCAATGTACTTGCCCTTGCTTGTTTTGAAAATCTCCTTCATCCGGCCCGTAATCTTCAGGCGGCCCAGTTCGTCAATTTCGCCTTTATCGCCGGTTTTCAGGAAGCCATCATCGGTAAAGGTTTCACGGGTTTTTTCTTCATCTTTGTAGTAACCCACCATGGTGGCTGGGCTCTTGACCAGAATCTCACCCTCAGGGCTGATTTTCGTTTCCACACCCGGCATGGACTCACCCACATACCCGGTACGGGAGCGCCCTGGCTTGTTGATATGGGAGTAAGCAAAATTTTCCGACATGCCATAGCCTTCAAGCAATTCCAGGCCAAGGTTGCGATACCAGTCCAGCACATCGCTGGCGAGCGGCGCAGAACCACTACCAGCCAGCTTGACCTTATCCAGCCCAAGCCCCTTGAGGATCTTTTTCTTGATCAGCCCACTCACCACAGGAATCTTGAGCAGCGTATCCAGTTTCTTCTGCGGCAGCTTTTGCAGAACACCCTGCTGGAATTTAACCCATAGCCTGGGCACCGAGAGGAACAGCGTTGGCTGGGCGCGCCTCATATCCTCTACAAAGGTGTCGAGGGAATCTGCAAAGAAGAGGTGAAAACCTGCGTACAAGGACGCCAGCTCAACAAACGTTCGCTCAAATACGTGCGCCAACGGAAGGTAAGACAGCATGCGCTCATCGGGGCCTACCTGCAGAACGTTCATGCCACCATCGGCCGCAAATGCCATGTTGCGGAAGCTGAGCATCACGCCTTTCGGCTTGCCGGTACTGCCCGAGGTATAAACAATCGTCGCGAGCTCATCGGCATCACGCTCGACCTTTTCTTCAAGAGGCGAAAACCTGGCAACGATATCGTCCCAGGTTTCAAAATCGTTGGGCGGGCTCAGTGGGAAGGAAATGCAGCGAACAGATTCCGGCACGCCGGGCTTCATCATGTCCCAGTCATCCAGCTTGCCCACAAACAGAACATCGCACTCGGCGTGGTTCAACACATAATTGACTGTGTCGGCATTCAGGGTTGGGTACAAAGGTACAGACACATGCCCAGCCATCCAGATCGCCCAGTCCGCCATGATCCAGTTTGCGCAGTTCTTGGACATCAGGCCAACTCGGCTCTTTTCCGGCAGGTCCAGAGACTTCAGGTACGACGCCATGCGGCGAGCCTCACCAACAGCCCTGGCCCAAGTGTACTCCTCTACCTTGCCATCACCGATCGGCTGGGTCATGTACAGCGAGTTCGCCTTGGCGCTCTCCCAGTGATAAACCATATCCAGGGGAAGTTTATGTGTTGTATCCATGGACCTTCCTTGCTTTCGTTATTTGATTTATAAGGGCATTATTTAGACTTTAGTAGGGTATTTCAACACATTGTGGTCCATCAAAGAGTGACCCGAGCCACCTGAGCAAAAACTCTCCACGGGAATAACCGATCAGGCCAAGGCCAAGTCCAAGTCCAAGTCCAAGTCCAAGTCCAAGTCCAAGTCCAAGTCCAAGTCCAAGTCCAAGTCCAAGTCCAAGGTAACATGCTCTACCACCTGAACCGCGGGGCTGTGATAAACTCTCGCGCCTTAAACTGCAACTACCGCAACAAACCTCGGAGATGGGCATATGGCCAAGCAAACCCTGCGCACCCTGTTGGGTGCGTCATTAATGGCAGTGGCAAGTCTTGCACAGGCTGTAGAGCCACGTGTTGTTGCTATCACACAGATTGTTGAGCACCCGGCACTGGACGCCGTTCATCAGGGCGTAAAGGATGAGCTGGCAGAACGAGGCTATAAAGAAGGCGACAACCTGAAGATCATGCATGAAAGCGCTCAGGGAAACTCCGCCATCGCCTCCCAGATTGCCCGCAAATTTATCGGTGATAGCCCCGACGTGATTGTGGCCATCGCAACACCTTCTGCACAAACAGTTGCTGCTGCAGCCCGCAACATCCCCGTAGTGTTTGCTGCCGTAACCGACCCGGTTGGCGCAAAACTGGTTAAGAATGCGGAGGCACCGGGCGCGAACATTACCGGTGTAAGCGACATGTTGCCTATCGACAAGCACCTCGACATGCTGCTGCGCATGGTTCCGGATGCCAAGCGCATTGGCACCGTGTACAACCCCGGCGAAGCCAATGCCGTGTCCCTGATCGAACTGCTTGATGAGCGCCTGCAAGCCCGTGGCCTGACATTGGTTAAAGGTGCTGCCACCAAGACCTCCGAAGTGCTGGGTGCCGCCCGCTCTCTGGTGGGCAAGGTAGACGCCATCTATCTGACAACCGACAACACAGTTATCAGCGCAGCTGAAGCGGTCATTTCTGTAGGCGAACGTGCCAAGATCCCGGTGTTTGCTGCCGACACAGCTACGGTTGCCCGTGGCGCCGTGGCCGCAATGGGTTTCGACTACTACGATCACGGCCGCCAGGCCGGCGTAATGGTTGCACGCATCCTCGAAGGCGAAAAGCCAGGCGACATGGCAGTAGAGACCATGGAAAAGCTTAACCTGTTCGTGAACCCTGAAGCCGGCGAGCGCATGGGCATCACTGTGTCTGAAGATGCAATCGCCGAAGCCGCAGAAGTCGTAAAAAGCGACAAGTAACGCCAGACCTACACGGGCGGGCTCTGAATATCCATAAAGAGCCCGCCCGTTTTAATTCCACGGTGACCTTTACCCATGCTTAGTGACATTGCACTTTACGGCGCAATCGAGACCGGCCTTATTTACGGCCTGGTTGCGTTCGCTATCTATATTTCGTTTCGCGTACTCGACTTCCCCGACCTTACGGTCGACGGCAGCTTCCCACTGGGCGCCGCCGTTGCTGCCGTTCTCATTGTTGATGGCTGGGACCCCTGGCTGGCAACGGGCTGCGCCGTGCTTGCGGGCATGGCCGCCGGAGCCGTAACTGCCATCCTTAACGTAAAGCTGAAGATTCTGAATCTGCTGGCATCCATCCTCACGATGATCGCCCTGTACTCAGTCAATCTTCGGGTTATGGGCCGGCCGAACATAGCTCTGCTTGGCGAAGATACGGTACTTACGCCCTGGTATTCGCTGGACCTGCCCTATCATCAGGTGCCGGTTCTGCTGTTTGTGATCGTGATCTTCATTTCGCTGATACTGCTCTGGCGCTTCATGAAGTCTGAAACCGGTCTCGCCATGCGCGCCACCGGAGCCAACCCACGGATGGCACGTGCCCAGGGCATTGCCACCGGCGCCATGATCATTCTTGGTGTAGCGGTATCCAATGGCCTGGTTGGCCTCGCGGGTGCGCTCTTTGCACAGAGCCAGGGCGCTGCCGATGTCACCATGGGTGTGGGCGTTATCGTTATCGGCCTGGCCTCGCTGATTGGCGGTGAAGCCGTGATCACACCCTCAACGGTTATGCGTGCCCTGATCGCCTGCGTGGTTGGTGCCATCATTTACCGCCTGGCCATTGCCTTTGCCCTGAACGCAGATTTCCTCGGCCTGCAGGCACAGGATCTGAACCTGATAACCGCCGTTCTGGTTACCCTGGCCATTGTATTGCCCGGCATCCGCAGTTCCGTGGTTAGCAAATTCACCCGCAGAAAAGCCTGAGGAGGCAATATGATCAGCGCAACCGATCTCCGGCTTACCTTTGGTAAAGGCACGCCGCTGGAAAACCCCGCTCTCCGGGGCATGAGCCTGACCGTTAATCAGGGTGAGTTTGTTACCGTAATTGGCAGTAACGGCGCCGGAAAATCCACCTTTCTGAACGCTCTGGCGGGCGAAGTTATCGTTGATAGCGGCACCATTGTTGTCGACAACCTGAACGTTACCAAACTGCCTACCCATAAACGGGCAGGCCGAGTGGCACGGGTGTTTCAGGACCCTCTGGCCGGCACCTGTGAAGGCCTGAGCATTGAAGAGAACCTTTCGCTCGCCATCAAACGCGGCCAGCGTCGCGGTTTGAGCACGGCGGTAAAAAGGCAGTATATGGAGCAGTTCCGGGAAAGCCTCTCGTCCCTGAATCTCGGGCTTGAAAACCGCCTCGGTGACAAAATGGGGCTGCTCTCCGGCGGTCAGCGCCAGGCCGTCAGCCTGCTGATGGCAAGCCTCACCCCATCTGCCATTCTGCTGCTGGATGAACACACCGCAGCATTGGACCCGAAAACCGGTGCCTTCGTGTTGGCACTCACCACCAAAATCATCGAAGAACAGAAACTGACCGCTTTGATGGTGACCCACAGCATGAAACAGGCGCTGGAAGTTGGCAGCCGCACCGTGATGCTGCACCAGGGCCAGGTGGTGTTTGATATTGCAGGCAAGGATCGCGAAGGCCTGGAAGTGAAGGATCTGCTGGAGCTGTTTGAAACCCAGCGCGGGCTTTCAGTCGATGACGACAGCTTATTGCTGAGCTGATATTAAAAGGCGGGTTTGTTCCCGCCTTTTAATTTTCTTTCTGACATTTTCCCAGGGCCGCTCGTGGCCTGCCTCCGCGCTCAAAACACCCTCTTCCGGTTGTTTTTTGATCACAACATGTAGTGATTCAGAGCTTTATCGCCCAAGCCCCGGATTTATGGCCGTTTTCATTCTTGCAAGCCATTTCCTCATTGATTTTCTTTGCCAGAAGCGGCTTCTCAATAGTTCCACTTAAATTCACAAAACACTATATCCTGTTATACTCATTTCAAATAAACCCATATATAGTGTTTTACAGACCACAACACAGAAACAGAGTCAACAGCACCCAAGCAGGGTTTGCAACGTTTTACAGGGATATGGCACCGCCAAAAGAGTGCCATCGACAGACAACAGACATACTTGAAGATTGAGGGTAGCAATGAACGCTAAGGCAGAGGCAGTGGTTACATCGATTCCGATGCAGGACACTTCGCTTGATATCTGGACCAGCAAATATCAGCTCAAAACCAAAACAGGCGAACCCGTAGACAAGGACATCAACGCCACTTATCACCGCGTTGCGGTTGCCCTGTCGCAGGTGGAGAACAAAGATGTGCGCGCCGAGCACATGAAGAACTTTGCCTGGGCCCTCAAGAACGGCGCCATTCCCGCTGGCCGGATCACCTCAAATGCCGGTGCCGAAGCGCACAAACCTGCAACCTCCACCATTAACTGCACCGTATCCGGTTCCGTTCAGGATTCCATGAACGACATCCTGGAGAAAAACCACGAAGCAGGCCTAACCCTCAAGGCTGGCTGTGGTATCGGGTATGAATTCTCTACCCTGCGCCCCAAAGGTGCCTACGTAGCCGGCGCCGGCGCAACCACATCCGGCCCGCTGTCCTTCATGGATATCTTCGACCGCATGTGCTTTACCGTGTCTTCAGCCGGTGGCCGCCGCGGTGCCCAGATGGCCACGTTTGATGTTCACCACCCGGACGTAATCGATTTCATCCAGGCCAAACGTGAAGACGGTCGCCTGCGCCAGTTCAACCTTTCCCTGCTGATCACCGAAGACTTCATTGAAGCCGTGCGTAACGACAGCGATTGGCACCTCTCCTTCCCGGTTACCGAGAAGGAAGCCGAAGAAGAAGGCCTGGATCTCAAAGACCCCAGCCAGTTCGTGTATCGCGATTTCCCGATACTGAACGGCTATGTGGTAAACGAAGAAGGCAAGGTGGCGTGCCGTATCTACCGCACCCTGAAAGCCCAGTTCATCTGGGACACCATCATGACCTCTACCTACGATTACGCAGAGCCCGGCTTCATCCTGATCGACAAGGTCAATCAGATGAACAACAACTGGTTCTGTGAAGACATCCGCGCCACCAACCCCTGTGGTGAGCAGCCCCTGCCCCCTTACGGCAGCTGCCTGCTGGGTTCTGTGAACCTGACCAAGTTTGTGGACTACCCGTTCACTGATAAAGCCAGCTTCAACTACGAAAAGTACCGCAAGGTTGTGGGCATCTTCACCCGCATGCTGGACAACGTAGTAGAAATCAACGGCCTGCCCTTGGCCGAGCAGCGGCACGAAATTACCAACAAGCGCCGCCACGGCATGGGCATTCTGGGCCTGGGTTCAACCCTCGCCATGCTGCGCATGCCTTATGGTTCGGCAGAGTCTGTGCAGTTCACAGAAGACGTTGTACGTGAAATGGCCGTAGAAGGCTGGCGCCAGTCGCTGTCTCTCGCAGAAGAGAAAGGCGTAGCCCCGATCATGAACGAAGACTTTGAAATCACCCCGAAAATGATGGGTAAATGCCCGCAACTGTCAAAAGACGGCTACAAGCTCGGCGACAAACTGCCAGGCCGCGTACTGCACGCCAAGTACAGCCGCTACATGCAGGAAATTGCCAAGGTTGACCCCAAACTGGTTGAACAGCTGGCAGAGAAAGGTGGCCGCTTTACCCACCACACCTCCATTGCACCGACCGGCACCATCAGCCTGTCGTTGGCCAACAACGCCAGTAACGGCATAGAGCCAAGCTTCTCGCACCATTACGCCCGTAACGTAATCCGCGAAGGCCGCAAGACCAAAGAAAAAGTCGACGTGTTCTCCTTCGAGCTGCTGGCCTACCGTCACCTGGTTAACCCAGGCGCTATGCCCTTCTCAGACGAAGAAGACAAAAAACTGCCCAGCTACTTCACCACATCGGATGACGTAAGCCCGGCGCAGCACGTAGACATCCAGGCCGCCGCGCAAAAATGGGTAGACTCCTCGATTTCCAAAACCGCGAACGTACCAACCGACTTCGCCTACAAGGATTTCAAGAGCATTTACCTCTACGCCTACGACATGGGCCTGAAAGGCTGCACCACCTTCCGCTTTAACCCGGAAGCCTTCCAGGGCGTACTGGTAAAAGAAACAGACCTTGAAAACACCCTGTACGAGTTCACCCTAGACGACGGCAGCAAGGTGGAGCTGAAAGGCAACGAACAGGTAGAGTACGATGGCGAGATGCATACCGCCGCCAACCTGTTTGACGCGCTCAAAGAAGGCACCTACGGAAAGTATTGATCCGGAACACCGACACAGGACAAAAGACATGACAGTGAAAATCAGCAACAAAATCGTCGGCTACCGGGTGAAAAAAGCCAACACCGACGCACCGAGCGAACAGCAGCCAGCCGCAACGCCGGAAAGCACGCTCGTGAAGATGAACGAATACATCGAACGGCCGGATTTTCTGGTGGGCACCACCTATAAAATCAAGCCGCCGGTGGCCGAGCATGCGATGTACATCACCATTAACGACATCCTGCTAAATGAAGACACAGACCACGAAAGCCGGCAGCCGTACGAAGTGTTCATCAACTCGAAATCCATGGAACACTTCCAGTGGGTAATCGCCCTCACCCGCGTAATCTCTGCGGTATTCCGCAAAGGCGGCGACCTGACCTTCCTGGTGGAAGAGCTGCGCTCCGTATACGACCCCAACGGCGGCTACTTCAAAAAAGGCGGCGTGTTCATGCCTTCCCTGGTGGCTGAAATCGGTGCCGTCATCGAGAAGCACCTGAAGGCCGTCGGCCTGATGGAGAGCGAGGAAATGAGCGAAACCACCAAGCGCATCCTCGCCGAAAAGCGTGCCGCATTTGAAGCCAACAACGCCAAAGCCACCAACGACGACAAAGCCGGCGACTTCCCGCCCAATTCCACCATGTGCGGCAAGTGCAGCACCAAGGCGGTGATTGTGATGGATGGTTGTGCGACTTGCTTGTCTTGTGGGGACAGTAAGTGTGGTTAAGGTAGTGATTGGTAGGTAAACAGAAAAGCCCGGAGTTTGCGCTTCGGGCTTTTTTTATGACCGCATTCGCTGGTGTTAGGTATTCGGGCGACCGCTTCGTTATTGCGCGGTGATATGACGGTAACCGACGGGGTGGAGCTGGTATAGGCTTCTTCAGTGGCTCCGGCTATGCTTGTTTCATTTTCGGTATGGTTAGGCTGGCGTATGCGGCATCTACCACGGTATCGAATGCCTATTAGCGGAGTTATACGAACGCATTCGCAAAACTCCAAATATGACATGGGAAATGATGCTAACTATCTGATAGGGTTTGAAAGTTGCATCAGGAAGGGCGGAATTATACGCCCATGGCGGGAGCGGGAGTGGCTCAAAAGAGGGCGTATAACTCCGGCGGTAGCCGTGGTAATTGGTGCTCAAGAGTCTGTTTTTTTTAAGAAAATTTTGTTCTTTTGAGCGCGTTTGAATGGAGTTTTACGAATGGGTGATATATGAACTCATTCGTATAATTAGCTGTTAGGCACTGTTCATGATGAGTTGGATCGCTGTTCTTTTCCTGGCTTTTCCTGCCATTGCATTGGCCGAGACTGAGCCGGAGTTTTATCTGTGCTCGCCCTACGTGGAGAAATCTGTAGCTGGGGAGCAGACAGATCTTGGCTGGCCGGTGTTCGTCAAATTAACAGAGGTTGGCACCACAAGTTTGGAGGCATTCACGGAAGCAAACATCGGCAAAATGATCCGCATTGTTGTCGGTCATCGCGAATTTTCTAGATCGACAATATGGGTGCCAGTTTCTAGCGGCAATATACGTGGGATATTCTATTCCCGGGAAGTTGCTACCGATTGGCAGCGAACTTTAGCCGGCAAACTGCAGGCAGCCCCATGCGGTGCATGGAATTGAGAAATGCCTAACCAGTTGTTGCAGTTCGTTCCGGGCCAGTGGCCCTCCACCGGATGCCCTTTTCGCTGCGCTACAAGGGCACCGCTGAACAAAAGCGTTATACAACCATCACCGATTGGATTATAGGTTGAAAAATAGGGAAATTGATGAATAGAACACCAAGCGTACAATACAATGAGAGAGTTATTGACTGTACTGAACATACACTAGAGTCCTATCAATCTATTCCGAGCGAAGCATTCAAAAGAAGAATAGATACTCCGCCTGAAAACCTTCACCCGAAAGCCGCTGAGATGTTTGTTTATATGTCAGCACATTTGTCTATTCAAATAAGAGCAGGAGAAGAAATATATAATGATTACAGCGACGCGGTTAATTGCATAGCTCTTTCTAATTGCTTGTCTACTTGTGAGTTATCAAATGAGATTCCTTCTTTCGACACGCCTAAAGGGCCTGACCCTTACGTAAAATCTACGTATACGGTACAAATGATGGATGAGCTTAATAAAGAGCAATTTTCTCGTATAAGTAGTGGAATGTGGAAGGTTTTTTATGATCCTGAAAATGACAGTATGCATGCAGCTTTAGCTCGTAAGAGACGAGCTTCTGTTTTAAATGCTCTTGATTCTATTTCAAAACAGGAGTATTTGGAGTCTTTATTGTCTAAAGATCTAGATTCCTTAGATATGGATTCAGCTTATTATGCAATGTCGACATCTAGCGAACATTTATCATTTTTAATTAAATCTGATCCAGACTCATGGGCTAGATTTGAAAATGGTGCAGGATTTAATTCTGAGGAGTTAGCTGCATTTCATGGTTTTTTAGTTTTTTTAGACTTTGCGGCAGAAGAAGTTCGACATTCGTTTTGGTACGATGATGATTTTTTAATAACATTATGCGATATATATGGACAAGCATGGCCGGAACACAAAAAAGTATTAGATGGGCGCATAATTAATTTGGTATCAATGTTTTCATTAACACCAACAGAATCGTCACAGTTTTTGTTACCTGTCCCATTTTATAAGTTGCATGGTAAATATTTACGGAATCCTGCTTTTCTTCAATACCATGATATAACAATTGCCTTACTAACAATTTCTATTCGGCTCAATGAAAATTTGTGGAGTAAAACTCTAGGTTCTACTTTGGCAAAAGCAGCCGATAGTGTTGCTAACGCCTTACCTGAGTTTCCAAATTTAAAAGTAGCTGTCAGAAAGAATTATCCAGGGGGCGATATTGATTTAGCTCTATTTGATTCTATCTCAGGCCATATGTTTGCTATTGAAGTTAAAACAGTCTATGACAAGCATCGAGTTGATAGCCTAAATTATAGATTTGAAAATGCAAAGGTTAACCTGCCTAAGGCCGTATCACAATTAAGAGAAACAGAAAAGGCTTTTGAAGAAGGTAAAATTAATATGCACAATGTCTTTGGCGAAAAGCTACCTAACCCAAAGAAAATGCATTTTATTTTGCTGACATGGTTCGATTCAGTCGATCTGACAATGGGAACCGATTATGAGGATATTCTCAGTCTTAATTTTTGTTTACTTAGATATTTAATTGATAAATCTAATGGCAACTTAGAGTTAATGGCAAATTCAGTTAATGAATTGAGAAACATATGGTTAATGTCTAAAGAAAGAAATCTCGATTTAGGTCAGAAAGAACTTACATCTTACTTGGAAGTCCAGTTGAATTTAATTGACCGTAGAGAAGATTTGCTAAATTTAGACCTATCACCACTTACAATGTCGTTATTAAATAACTTTCAGTCAATATCAGACTTAGATGATGAAGATACTTTTGTCTCATATTTTGATGATACGAAACGTGAGTTGGCTCAATAATGTATAGCTGCAAGGTTGTATAACAAGCGCTTTAAGTCGGAACAAAAACTGTTGGCTACGTTCCGCTTCGCTCTACAATTATAGCCAACAATTTTTGTCCGCTTAAGCGGGCGTTAAAACTGGGATGCCCCGGAGGCACCATGAACGAGGAACAACAACATAAAAAATATCGAGACATGGATTTCTTCTTGCCTGTCTGGTTAGAGAAACAGTTTACGCACCAAGAAAGTATGGAGCTCGAGATAAATGGCTGTTGGATTCAGGCCTTAGAGCGCGGATTTGTCTCCCCCATTACTGACGAACATAGCAAGTTATTGGAAGTGGTAAGGGGTAACGCACAACCCAGCACATTGTTGGAGCATGCTTGGATCAAGTATAAAAAGCTTTCAGTTAATCCTCCTCCTTGTGACGTATGCGCGGGCATGGGTTATTACTACGACCCCGCAAATGGCAGAAGAGAAACATGCTCTGGTTGTCACGGGGCTGGACGTATTGGTTGCACTGCGGTGCAGATTACAGTTGAGGGGCATTATGCCAAGTGATCTGGAAGGTTTTAACAAGTCGCTGCAGTTCGCGGCCGATGGCCGCCGGACGCCCTTTCCATGGCTCCTGCGTCGCCATTCCAAGGTCGCCGCTGAGCTCTGCGTTAAACAGCACGAAAAGAGATCCAGACTGCTGGAGTCATTCTGCCTCCAGCAGTCTGGGATGGCCTTGCGGCCAGACATCAAACGTTAGCTCTGTGGTTTGATCAGGAACTTCTCTCCGGTAGCCTGTTTGCCGTAAACCGCGATCGCATCCAGTTGTAAAGCACCAGCCAGGGATACTTCGTGAGTGTAGTGGCTGGCGAACGTGGTTTTGATCTCGGCGGCTATGCGTTTGCGCATGGCGATGGTGGTTTCCTTGCTCAGTTTTCCTAATGCATTAAACAATAAAAAGCCGTTCACACCCCAGGCAAAACCAAAGCTGCGGTTTAGCGTGATGGGGCCGCGATCAAGCCCGCCATAAATATAAACCTGTTTATAAATGTCAGATCCATACACGCTGTATTCAGTGATGTTGCGAGCGACGGCGGCTTCCATGCAGGTGAGAATGTCACTAGCCAATTTACCGCCACCAATAGGGTCGAACGCGATGGTCGCGCCGGTTTCGATCAGTGCTTGGGTCAGGTCTGCCATAAAGCTGTCGCTACTGGAGTTAACCACGTATTTGGCACCCAAATCGCGCAGCAATGTTTCCTGTTCTGGCTTGCGGACGATATTGACCAGGTCAATGCCGTCGGCGATGCAGATGCGGTTGAGCATTTGTCCGAGGTTAGAGGCGGCAGCAGCGTGAACGATGGCCTTGTGACCTTCAGCACGCATGGTTTCGACCATGGTTAATGCCGTCAGCGGGTTCACAAAGCTTGAAGCGCCTTCGGCTGCAGTCGTACCCGGCTCTAGTTCCAGGCAGCTTTGCACCTTGGCACGGAGAAATTGGCGGTAGCTACCACCGCCAATTACCGCAACGGTTTTGCCCATCAAGCTTTGCGCAGCGGCTGATGAGCCCGCAGCTACGACTGTACCGGCCCCTTCGTTGCCTACGGGTATAGGCTTGCCAACCCGCTTTTTAACGGCACCCATGAACTTGGCCGGGACATCAGCACTGATGACCGGGCGATCGGCGCTACCGGATTGGCTGGCAGTCGTCATATCGGCCGCGCTGAACATCACTCCCAGGTCAGACGGGTTAATAGGGGCGGCTTCGATGCGGATGACCACTTCGTTTTCGCCGGGCTGGGGGATCTCGATCTCGCGCAGGGCAAGTTCCAGTTTGTTGTCTTCGCTAATGGTGGAAATAAGTTCGATGTTGGTGTCCGACATTTTTTTCTCCTGAAAAAGTTAGGCCGTCTGTCACTTCGCTAATGGCACGGACAATGAGCAGATGGGCGGGACAGATGCCAATCGCGCCAGATTTGGAAGCTTTAATTCGAAATGCCAAGTCCGGTGTATAGCCATGCTGGCTGGTATAGACTGCATCAGCAAGCCCCCTCTCCACGAAGAGCTACAACTAAAATGCTAGTCCCAAGCCATTTCAAAGAAGAAAACCAAGAAAAGCTCCAGCAATACATTAAGGACTACAGCTTTGGTGTACTGGTGGTTGCAGACAGCGATGGTATCGACGCAAACCACCTCCCCTTCCACTTCAGCGTGAGCGCAAGCAATCCCCTCGGCACACTGAGGTGTCATGTTGCGCGGGTGAACACTGTTTGGCAGCGCATTGAAAATGGCGCTTCGGTGCTTGCAATTTTTCAGGGGCCGGATGCGTACGTTTCTCCCTCCTGGTATGAAACCAAGGCGGAGACGGGGCGAGTTGTTCCAACCTGGAACTATGTGGCGGTTCATGCCCAGGGCAAAGCGGTTATCATTCAGGAAGCTGACTGGCTGATGAAGCACCTCCATCAGCTAACAGATCAGCATGAGTCCAGCCGGGAGAACCCGTGGTCGGTTGATGATGCGCCTTCCGAATTCACCAGTCGCTTGGCAAACGCCATTGTCGGTATCGAGATTCAAGTTGAATCCCTTACCGGAAAGGTTAAGGCTAGCCAAAATCATCCAGAACGTAATCGAGCGGGTGTGAAGGCCGGGCTGGCAGCTGCTGGCTCTGCTCGTGAGCAGGCCATGTCGGCATTTATCAGATAACAGTTCGCGACTCTAAGGCGGCCTGTCTTCGATTTGCCCAAAAGGCTGCCGGTTCGCTTCGCGTTATACAAGAGAACAATGCTGATGAGCCTGAAAAATCATTTTGAATTGTTAGCTACTTACAATCAGTGGATGAACTCCAAGATCTATGAGGCTGCGGGCCAACTATCTGAAACAGATTTGGCCAAGGATCGTGGTGCCTTTTTCGGCTCCATTCTTGGAACTCTGAATCACATCCTCGTTGGTGACACCATCTGGCTGAAGCGGTTTGCCACCCATCCATCCTGCGTGAGTTCGTTGCAGGAGGTCGCCAACCTTCCAAATCCGACAAGCCTAAGCCAGATAGCGTTTGACGATATAGGTAGCTTTTCTGAAAATCGTGCTTGGTTTGATCGGCAAATTATCAGCTGGATAGCCGAGCTAACCGAAGAGGATCTGGATTTCGTTCTCAGCTACCACAACACCAAAGGTATCCCGGCCAACAGGCGGTATTCGAGTCTGGTTCTTCATTTCTTTAACCATCAGACTCACCACCGTGGACAAGTGTCTACACTGATCTCACAAGCAGGCGTTAATATTGGGGTTACTGACCTGCTGGCCCTGATTCCCGAGGAAATTCATAGATAGCCAAGGCTGTTGGCGGCTGGTATTCAAGACTAGCTCTTGGGGTGGGATGTTTCCCCATACACAGCGAAAGCGTAGGTTTTACCGGGAGAATAGTAATCTCAATGCACGTTATAAAAGGGTGATAGGTATGATTTTCTTTGATGCTGCCCGTTGGCGGGGCGCTACCATTGTGGTGGCATTGTGCGGGTCGCTGGCCAGTTGTGCGGCTCTTTCTCCTGCGCCGAATTTGACCTCCGATGAAAAGAAAGCCCTCAGTACCAACCTGAACGAGAAATACAAGGCGTATCAGGATTGCATGGCCAGTGAGTCCGATCGCTTCAGCCATATCACATCGGCACCACCTTCAGACATTGCCAAGGGCGCCCAAGCGGGCTGTGAAGCTGCTTTCAGGAGTTATCATCAGGCCGTGACCAAACAGTTTACGGCCTTTGTATCAAGTGCCGGTCAAGCAGAAGCCCGGAGCCGGGCTGACCAGCATGCCAGCGATGCAAAAGATCGCATCTGGGGTCATGTTATCCAACGGGTTCTGATCCAAAGACAATAAACCAGATGTCAGGGGGATACGCGGTGTTCACACGGTCGAATGGTGGCTGTAGCTAGCAACGATCGAGATGCCGTTGAGTTCGATTCAACCGGGAAAATATCATGACCTCCTCACTTCATCGCCTCTATTCTTTTCGTCGCTACCCCTATGCCATGCGCGCCCGCCTCGGTTATGGCCGTCGAACGAGCAAACTTGCGTCAGTTGAGTCCACAAATTTCCAGGATAAAAATATGAATTTAAGAGTTGTCGGCACCATTGGAACATTTCTTTTAGTTTTCCTGGGGCTAATGTATAAAGTTGGCGATTTTAACGTCGGAGAATTCTTTATTTTTCTGGGCTTAGGGTCTATAGCGGGCTTAATCGCTTGGTTTAAACTTTTTAAGCCGGGTTCTCCGCGTGAAGGCAACTAATGTGCACATACTTGCTCCCCAT
>JAGPVT010000185.1 GCA_018066865.1 Marinobacter sp.
ACACCAACATCAAGGATGGGCTGGCTGCATTGGTAACCAGCGTCACATGGCGAGTTCTGGAAAAAGCGACCTTGAGGATCAACCATGATGTAGGATTCAACCATGTCCGGGTTGTCCTCAACTACCGCAATTCTGCGATGACGCTGCTGATGGCGTTCAACGAAAGATCCGAACTGCTCATCACTGACTGTCATAGATTGATCAATTACCGGCAGTGCTCTAAGGATCTTCCACCTATCCGGTCGCAGTAGCGTTACCAGATCCGAGAAATCATCCCGCCAGTTCACCCTGCTTACCACCGTATTGAGCTTGATTGTCGGGTTCCGCTCTCTGATCGCCTCAACAGAACTCTGTAGCTGTCTGATATCCAGAAACTTGCGGTTTACGCGGGCATGAAACCGGCCGAATTCCATGCTAAAGCGTGTGAAAAATACAAGCTGCTATTGCTTCGCTATGGTAGCGCGGAGTGGCCAGTTGAAAGCATTCCAGATACTCAAGAGATGATTGACGGTACCATCGAGTACTTTTGGCATAACCTATATCAGCCATACCAAGGCTATGACAGGTTGAGCCGCGATCCGGTGGACACCTCTCAGTGAAATAAAACCGCCTTTTGTCTAGATTTGCGACCATTCCGCCTAACGGAGCGAAACCAATGCCCCTCTGCGGCAGCCATTCCGGTAGAAAAACGCTTAGGCCAACTCAATGGGTATTTGCTGGTTCATAAATCCAGTTTCATGTCCTGGGCAGCACTGATTTAAACAAAAAAACAAATTCACCAGTACACTGACGAGTGACCCCCAAAAGGGCCACTCGTCAGTCTCTATCCTGCTACCGAGTGCTGAGACTCCAAATTTTTCCTGAATTTAGAGGCTACTACCGAACTGTCGGTAGAACGCTCGACTGGAGCTGCCGGATAAAACTCCTCCACAACTTCAGTCATCTCGTCCTCATCATACTCAAACAACGCATTCCCAAACCCCTTGGCAGCCGCCGCATCCAGCGCGGCTTGGTCAATGCCCTCCTCTGCCACCTTGTTGGCTGTTTCTTTTGCCTCCGCTACCGCTTCCTGCAATGACACCCCTTCCTTGATCACCAAATCCACATAGAAAATGGGCGTCCGTCGGCTCTGCGTCGTGCTTTTGCCCCGTAGCTTCAGTTCCAGCGGCATGTAGGCCAGCAAACCGCCAGACACCGCCTGGTAATAGCTCAGTCGGGCCGCAAGTGTCCGGATGCTGTTGTAACCCGTCGTGCGGAAGATGAAGGTGCCGAGATCATTGTCGTCACCGATCTTCACGTTCAGACGGCCGTAGGGCTTGCACAGGCCACCTTTGCCGAACTCGCACAGCGTTGGCCCAGGGCACGGTAATGACTGGACACCGGATTGCGTCAGGCGCTTGCAGGCATCGCCGTTCCCGACACACATGGGCCGACCACTTTTGCGGTCGAACATGGTGTATTCAGCGCGCAGGTTGAGGTCTGCCTCGTTGAACAGCATGCGTACCGGAATGGTTCGCAGCTTGTTGTTGGGTGCGTCCTTTCTCAGCTCCTCATCCAGCGGGTGCAGTACCCAGCCATCCTTTTCCTGGATCTGGGAGGTGATGGTGAATTGATTGTCTTTCTGTGGCAGCCGAATGCCGTTCTTCTCAACGACTCGACCAATACTGATGCGCCCCAACACGGGAGGCGTGATGGCTAACCCTTTAATCATGATGATTCTCCTGAAAAAAGGCCACGGGGCACTCGTTACACCCGCGTGGCCAAGGGGACATTAGGCATGGATCAGAAACCGGCGACTGCCCGGCTTGGTGAGGGGATACTGCTCCAGCAATTCCGGCTGGTCTTTCAGTAGTTGTTTGGCGTTGAGCCCCACGGAATCCCTGCTCCGTTTCCAGCTCACGCTGCCACCCGGGAACGTGGCCTTGGAGGCCTCGCCCATGTGGCTTTGAATGCGCTGCTTCAGGTGAGATTCCGTGGACTTGAGAGTTTCCATTTCAGATCGAATCGCCAGCAGTTCGCTGAAGGCATCGGACAGTTCCTTGCTCTCGCTGAAATCCAGGGTCTCGCCCTGGTCCTCGGGGTAGAGGTGGCGCAGCGCACGTTCTGCCGACGCCGTGCCATCCACCGGGGGTGGCGTATCCGCTTCCACGTAATCCCAGAACTGGCGTTCCAGTGTGATCAACGCTTCGATTAGCTCTTCGTTTCGCTCGATTCGGAAGATCTTGAGTGACTGGCCACACAGCAACACACAGACATCCGCAGCCTGCTTGCCAGTGACGGCCAGTTGGTGCTGTACCTGGCACTGGATGTAGTCCGGCACACCATCCTTCCAGAGGCGTGCCCCGAACTCTCCAGCGGTCTTGCATTCCAGAACTTGCACTTCATCGTCGGCCACTACTGAATAATCCAGGTTGGCCAACATCCAGTGCTTGTCCGGATCAGGATGCTGCAGCACCGCATTCACTCGCCGGACCTTACGGCCGGTCTGTCGGCTGTACTGTTCAGCCACAATAGGTTCCAGAATATGCCCCCAGTAGACCGGTGATTCCGGATCATCCGAGTCCGGCTTTGGCATACCGGCATCTCTGCCGGTTTTGACCATCCAGAGCTCCAACTGAGACTGGTATGGGTTCATGCCCACCGCTGCCGCAGCATCACTGCTGCCGATGCCTTGTTTACGGACCTTCAGCCATTCGTCACGGCTTAGGCCTTTGGTTGAAACCAGCCGCAGTGCTGGCCGTTGCTTGGGAAGTGCGTTTGCGCTCATGCCCATGGTGTTTTCCTTCAGACAGAAAAAAAGCCCACCAGAGCACGAGGCTCCGGTGGGCTTTATGGCGGTTTTAGGGTTTTGAGATAGAAGTCAGGCCACAAGTGACATGGCCTGCTCGAGTGCGCGGTTTTTGATGGAAGCGCCATTACCGAACCAGGCGGAATCCAGCCGATGGTCAACGGTTTTGGCGCGGCGTTGATGGTCAATGAACTCGGTAACTGCGTTCAGCAATCCATAGGCAGTGCCGTCCGACGATGCCAATGTGGCGCCCATGCCCTCCCCTTCATACAAGGACAGGGCCTTGGCCATGGACCGTTCGTTGGTTTTGCCAACACCGGTACCAGAATCGTCGGTGAACACCTTCAGGAAGTAATTCCTGGCCTCAGTGGTTTTCACCTTCCGCTCGCTCAGGGTTTTCAGGCGGTACATGAAATCGTCCCAGGCGGAAACGGAAATACCGAGCTGCTTCTTCACCAGGTCCGCATCGAACGCCGTGTTGTGCTTCACCTTCACGGCATTGGCTGTGGAATCCTTCAAGGCCACAGCCAGGGTGTTGTTACACACCACCCGAATACTGGTGAATTGAGCCGTCGTGGCCATGGTGCCATCACAGGCCGTGGCCAACAGTATGTAAGCGTTGGTTTGATCATTGCCCTTCAGCACACCGGATTGGCCGGTGCGGGCCAGCGCCCACATTTTCCGGCCCCCTTTCAGCACGCCCGCTGTTTCCAGTTCAAAGCCGGAAACCTCCGTGAGATCCCGGTAGAACTCCAGGATCTCTTCGGGCTGAACCACCTTGAAGCGGTTACCGACGACCGACAGCGGCGCTTTCGTATCCGAGCGATACAGCACTTTGGAGTCCGGGTAGGACAGAATCTCACCCAGCGGGCTTCCGGCATTAGTCACGTAGCGAACGGGGCTTTCCTGGATCTGCCAGTCGAGGCCAGCCTGCCTAGCCCAAACTTCTAGTGGTTGGTTGGAGGTGAGTTCATTCCCCAGACCATGCCAAGGGGTTTGGCCAACGTAGGCCATTTGCTCGATCAGATGAGCCATGGGGTTACTCCTTAGGGAATTTTGAGGTGGGGTTATCGGTGGTCTCGTCTTCCGGGTCAGGTTCGATGCTGAACGAATGACCACACTCCAGGCAGCGGTAATTATCAAGCACGACTTCATCGAGCACATCGCCCAGGATGATGCCAGCGGAGACACCGGTGACACCGCCCAGCAAACCGCCGATCACCGCACCACCGATACCACTCACCGGGCCAGCCATCGCTCCAACGACAGCACCTGTTCGAGCACCTACAATTGCGGAGGCGTAGCCGCCATACACGCCAGCGGCAGCACCGACCACGCCAGCCGCCTTTTTTCCGTAGTTGTTCCTGCCAATCCGGGTGGACAGGCATCTGGGGCATTGTTCGGACATTGGAATTACCTCTGTGAATTGGGAGGGAAGGCACCGTTGGTGCCTTGGTTCACAGAGGTGATATAGGTTTGAGATTAGTTCGAATAACGATGCCTGGCAGGGCCGCACCGAGGCGGATGAACTGATGATCCTGAACCTGGGACACCACTCCAGACCGCGCCCATTGTATTGCCCTGGTGGCCACATTGGTCGCAAAGCGAACCTTCAGGAAGGTTCATGAGTTTTGGTCCAAGTGGTTTGGTCGAGTCTTCGGGCATTTTGAAGGGA
>JAGPVT010000193.1 GCA_018066865.1 Marinobacter sp.
CGGAATCAGGATCAAAAACGGCCCCTTGTGGGCCGTTTTTTAATGCTGTTCGTGTTATAAGGCGCAAAAAAACGACTCCCGTGGGAGCCGTTTTCGATGACGCGTCAGAAAAGCTTAGTGAGCGTGACCGTGCTCTTGCTCTTCATCAGTCGCGTCGCGAGCTTCGATAACTTCTACATCAAAGTGCAGAGTTTCGCCTGCCAGCGGGTGGTTCGCGTCGATGGTGACGGTTTCTTCGTTGACCTCAACAACACGAACAACCTGAGGGCCGCCCGGAGTTTGCGCCTGAAACTGCATACCCGGCTCAATGGTTTCTACACCTTCAAAGGCGGTACGCGGAACGGGTTGAACCAGTTCTTCGTTAACTTCACCGTAGCCTTCAACTGGCTCTACAGAAACCTTTACCTGGTCGCCTGCGCTCTTTTCGTTCAGTGCACTTTCCAGTCCACCGATGATATTTTGTGCACCTTCCAGATAAGACAGCGGCTCACGACCTTCGCCACGGGAGGAGTCCAGCTCTTCTCCCTGGTTGTTGGTGAGCGTGTAGTGGATGGTAACAACGCGAGGTTGGGCCATGTGATCTCCTTGAGTGTCGCAATGACTGTTTGATTGATTAAGGGTAATCGAAAGTAATCATGAACAGCCAGACTGAACAGAGGGACTAACGACCACCGGGCCTCGTTTGAGAGCCAGGCTCGTAACAAGTATGAAAACACAGTTTAACAAGTGACATAGTGCGTTTTCCACCGTCATTTCTGGGGGCACCCCAAAGCTTTTCAACCGCCCGACCCGATTTTGTAGAAATTTCCGTAGCTGAACACACCCAACACAGGCTTTCCATTGATGGTTTGTTCCACAACATTCTCCACCAGATCGTAGTACGCGGCGGTTACAAGGCGGGCGTCGACGCCATGTCGCACGCGGACTATGGGCCGGGGCTGCCCCGAGTCCTCATAGCGATCAACTTCCAGCGGATGCTCCTTGCCAATCTCCAGGGTTTCTCCCACATTGGTGGTTAGCTTTAAGATTTGCTGCTCGCCGCTTCCTTCAACTGTAAGAGAATGGGCCAGCAAAGGCGTGTCTTCGACCTGAATCCGCCATTTCTCTACCGGTGTTACCAGGTAATATTGCTCGTCGTCCTCTCGGCGAAGAATGGTCGAAAACAGCTTTACGATAGCTTCGCGACCCAGTGGTTTACCCTTATGAACCCACTGTCCATCGCGGCTTATTCGCAGATCCATGTCCCCGGAAAGCTCCGGGTGCCACTTATCAAGCGGTGGCTGATCGAGGTTTTTCGCGGTTTTCTTCACTTGCTCGACTAGATTTTCCGGGCTCTGGCTCATATCTCTGCTCCGCAAACCGGTAATTTATAAACCACGTTGCCACTCAGGCCGCAGTGGCACTGCGCCCGGGCTTGTGATGGCAAGATTAACCTGGTCCAACAGCTTCTGTTTGTCGCGCCCCAGGTTTCCTTTCAGAACGAGGTAATTCGAGGCGTGGTCACTTCTGAACACCGTTCGCTCCAGATTCAGGTGTTCCAGAAACGTTCGAATCTCCTCAAACAAACCTTGCTGTGAAAGAGGCACAAAATCCTCTCCAAAGCCTTCGCGGAAACGCTCTTCGCCCTGCGGAAAGCTGACCACCAGCGTAGACAGATAGTCCGGCTGGGTTTCGTTGCACAGGGTTGCAGTGTTTATGGCGTGTTGGCGAGAAAGTGTCTCACCGCCCAGGCCATTGAGCACCATAACGGAACTGGTTAGCCCGGCTTCCCGGATTTTCAGCAGTGCTGACCGAGTGGACTCCCAGGTTTCCCCTTTGTTGATGCGCCGCAACACCTCGTCATCCCCGGATTCCATGCCCACGTAGAGAATCTTTAGCCCGGCTTCCCGCAGCTGTGCAAGCTCTTCTACGGTTTTTTTGGCAAGATTTCTGGGGAGGCAGTAACTGGATACTCGCTGCAGATCCGGGAAAGCAGCGTTCAGCTCTCCCAGAATCTCCAGCAACCGCCGGGTTGGCAGCACCATGGCGTCACCATCCGCCAGAAAAACCCGTTTTACGCCGCTCAGGCTTTTGGCAGCATTCTCAATATCCTGGCGAACATCTTCTGGCTTACGGGCCCGGAATTTTTTCTGAGGCTGCGTGTACATTTATAAACTAGTTCTATCAAAAAGGTACCAAAATATACTTAGGAGCTTTTCTATCAAGGAGTTAGATTTAGTACCCATACTAAGTTTATGTACTAAAACTTCGTTGACAGGCCAGATAGATACATTCACCTAGAATCTCCTATCATTTGATATGTTGAGCACTCTGGACTCAAATGCTAAGCAGATCATATCCAGAATATATGCTGCTTGAAAAAAACTGCTAGCTCGATTACTCCCAACATCATGCTAGATGTCCTTTAAATCAAGCAACAATTCCTTGGGCGAGCAGTTCAAACATTCCGCGAACAGGTAAATTTTTTCGATGGTCACGTTTACCTCCCCTCGCTCGATCTTTCCTGCATAGCTTCTATCTATTCCTGCTTCGTGAGCAAGACGCTCCTGAGAAAACCCTTTTGATTTTCGCATTGCTCGCAAATTCCGGCCAAATGCCTCACAAACAGGTGAACCCATTTCTCGCCCTCACAAAAGGCAAGACTATGGTTTCTTGAGGCATGGCAGGCCACGGCATATACTACCCATTTTCTGGAGTCGACCAAATCGACTCCGAGACCAATTGGGCCTTCGGATGGAAAAGTCGCAATCATTGAAAGTCGATAAGATACTGATCGAACTGTTACGAGAGCAGTCAGGCACCCCTTTCTCTACTACCGATCTCCGGGATCTCTACATCCACCAAATTTCTGACGCGCAACGACCGGGGGGGAATCAACTCCGAAAATACATCTATAAAGAACTGTTGCGACTTGAATCAGCCAGACTGGTTAAACGACACGGCGGATCCGCCGGCCGCGGATGCCAATTTATCTTCTGCCCAGAGCATTCATGTTTCGAGATCGAGGCTAAGCCCTCGCCGTTTGGATACAGTGATCCTAATGTTGAGTCGACGATGGATGTTGAAACACAGCGAGCCCTGAAAGAAGAGCTATCTCAAAGGAGGGTTGAGCTTGTAGCCAGCATTGGGGAAGCGGAGGAGTATCAGCGTCTCTACAACAAATACCCAGCGCTTCGAGGTGCCGTAAAGGAACAATATCTGGAGTCTCGGGAGAGAAGCACGAAACTCTTGGGTCAACTACGTGCAGTCGAGACCGTGATCACCCAAATTAGCCTTCCCTCATGAGGCAGTTGCGCATTTGGCAGAGCGAATGTATTGCTCAGGCCTTGTCATCCTTTGAAAGCCAATCCCATTTTCTATGTCACGCAACACCAGCTGCGGGCAAAACCGTAATGGTCGCATCTGTCGCTAAGACCCTCTTTGAGCGCGATAAAATCGATTTTGTTATTTGTTTTTCACCTTCACGCGCAGTAGCTCAAAGTGTCGCCACAACTTTTAGTCAGGTTCTTGGAAAAAGCTTTAACGGGAAGATTGGTGCTGCGGGTGGGTCATATACCTATCAGTCAATGAGCACGCTACCCAAGGAGCTTTGGCAGGTGTTAAGCGACCATCGCGTACTCGTAGTATTGGACGAAATTCATCATTGCTCCGGAAGTGGCTCGGATGACTTCATCATCGGCAACAGCTGGGGAAAGACCATTTTAGATCGAATTCAGGGAAACGCGTCCTATTCCATTGCATTGTCTGGAACGCCATGGAGGACTGACGATACTCCTATCGCTCTGGCCCGATATACCCAGCCCGATGGCGAGTTGCATTGTGATTATGAGTACGGTTTACGACGGGCGGTCTCAGATGGGGTATGCCGGGAACCAAAAATTGTGCTTACCGATAACCGAGAGATCCACTTGAGTTCGTCTGAGCACGGCCTTCAAACCTACTCCAGTATCCGCGATACCATTGAGCATGGTCACATTTCTTATCCCGACTTTCTTTTCCGGGATGAGGTAATCGACCATACGCTTTCGGAGGGATCAAAAAAATTATCTGAGATTCGACAGCACATCCCCAATGCGGGTGGTTTGGTTGTCGCAGCGACAGTCGCACATGCAGAGCATATTGCGACCAGGCTCGCCGAGCTGGGCGAAAGCTCAGTCGTTGCGAGTTGCCGAACACCAGACGCGCACCAAACTATCAACTATTTCAGGGCATCCACGAATCGCTGGATCATCTCGGTGGGAATGATTAGTGAGGGAACGGACATCCCCAGACTACAAGTATGCTGCCATCTCAGTAGAATCCGAACGGAGCTCCATTTTCGGCAGGTTCTCGGAAGAATCCTTCGGCGCCAAGCCGACGAACCGTCTGACATCGGTGGCTGGCTTTACGTCCTTGCAGAACAAAACCTAACAGAATTCGCCCGCAGAATTGGTGAAGACCTTCCGGAACAAACAGTGGTGTCATTCTCACCAATAACGCCAAAACAAAACTCCGATGGCCTTATCGGACGGACTGCCCTCGCCCGCGACACCGATACTGCAGAGAGGGACATTGAGTTCGATGTCGGCGGCACATGGGACGCTGAAAAAGGGCTCGTCCCACCTAGCGAATCGGCGGAGCTCACAATCAGCAATCATTATTGGAACGAGATTCTGTCTTTATTCGAGGGCCAGGTGGTGTGATCCTTTACTCAGTAAGTTATGAGCAAAACACTTAACTTGTTCAGGAGTTTTTTGGTCAGTATGACCTGAACTCAATGCCGGCAAGGATGCCAGGCGAGCGCGACACCTGCATAGTGGTGTGACTGTCAGGGAGAGGCCTGGCTTCGTCGCACGGCACGTACTTTGACAATCCAGCTCCACTCAAGCAACTTTATTCACAACCTTTCAAGCCAGCCGCCGGAAACGCCAGTGCTGTTCGAGGCGGTGATAATTCGGGGACGCAGAGGATATCGAAGGTAAAGCCATGACAGAGCGAAAACGCTATAACCTGAGCGAGTTAGTAGCCCAGAGTGACCCGAATGCTCCGACGCCCGAAGCATTTCAGGAATGGGAGCAGGCACCGATGGCTGGAACTGAACAAGCCATCACCCAGCACGCTATCGACGTGATTACTCAGGCGATCCGAGCTTGGGAGTCGCGGGAACAAGCATTGGAATGGCTCCAGCGCCTGATTCCAGCTCTCGATGATGAACGCCCTTGTGATCTTCTGGGCACCCAAGAGGGCTGTCGCCGGATAGCCATAGTGCTCCGCAAAATTGAGCAGGGGGATTTCAGCTGACAGCAGGCTCGCACTATTCCTGTAGTGGTCAACTAATCCCTGCCTTTAAGAGGGCGGGGCACAATCCTCCACAAAGTCCTCACTAACGCCTTCCGCAGAATCAAAAACCTCATCCCAAACGGGATCGGTTGGCCGGCTATAGCGCTTCACGGAGCCTTTAAGGCGCTCCAGAGGAGTTAACTCCTCTGGCAGAGGCTGGGCAACCTCATCTGCGTGAGCCGTATGAGCGTCCAGGCCGCCGTCCAGCAATTCTATCTCGGTTGGGTGTTTTGTGGTCATAGTGACGCGCTCCATATTCCCCAAAAATTGGTACTAAATGACAAAACTGATCGTGATTCAATCTGACTCAGATCGAATCTGGCGCACCAGTTCGATCAGTGTCTCGGTGCTCGGATCATCCAAAATATATGGGCGAATTGAAGCTCCGTTGAGCCCCCATAAATGGATGAGTTTCTTGAACCACTCGTCGGCCAATCCTTGGTGGCCAGCCGGCGTCAGAATTACCAGAGCTTTATGGAGCCCCAAAAGGAGGCCCATCCGCTCGACCACTGAATCAGGAAACTCCGGGCTTTGGTCGCCGTTACTTTGAACTGCGGTTATCCAATATAATAGTTGGTAACCAAACGTCTCTACAGGCCGCATCCGATAGTTTCAAAACTTCCGTGCCGAGAAATAAAGTTGGTTACTTTGGAGTCAATCGAAGCGGAAGAGCTAACACAATGTTGGGGTTTGATCTAAGGGCGGTGAGCTACCAACTCGATCATTAAGCACGCTCGTTTTTCTCTAGCGGGCTAATGGGCGCGATTTGTTCCTGCTCAATCCAAGGTAAACTTGGGCGTTGAAACTTACCAAGATCCTCATACAGCGCAGAAATGGCAGGGTAACCTCGCGCTGATTCAATCGCCTGCATCAACCCAACCACGGGTTTCTCTTCGAATTCGTCATGATCCTGAGTTGGTACCGGAGCATCCACCCCCATAAGATATGGCTGAATATCGATATCAAGTCGTTTCGCCAGAAACGCTAGGATTCTATAGCCACCCACATCACGATCGCCCCAGTGATAAACCGGCACTTCACCCCGTATTTCAGCGATAATGATCTCTATCGCATGCACCCAGGAACGAGGTGGGAACCCTGCGGTGTAAATGACGACACCCGTATCATCGATCTCCCGCACATACCGCTCAAAGCTGGCTCGGTTCTCAATGAACAGCAAATACGGTGGTCGTTGCCGCCACTCAATCCCTTTGACTTCATCCGGGGAAACACCGATCCCGTAATGGAGCGCGGACAAATCAACAACACCTCGGCAGACTAGCTGAGCGCACGCTTTGAACCGCATTGGCATTGGGTATTTGCTGATCCCAAAATACTCCAGCAACTTCGGTCCATCGTCCATCAGGTTTGCCACATCATCGTCCAGTTGCCCGAGCATCAAACGACGAATCAGATTCGCAAAACTCTTCTCCTCCAGCTTCTTGGAGTCATAAAAGAGCATCGTGCTGAGGGTTCTCATATCAGGGACTGGCGAGGCGTCTGCCGACTGAACAATCCACTCTACAACCTTCATGGCATCGAAAAGCCGATCGGATTGCTGCCGCTTAACGCCATTGAATGTCTTGTTGGCTGACCATGCCTCAGCAACATCACGCTTTGTCGCCCCCCACCAGGGCACATTGAACTCTGCCGCCTCCAGCCGTTCAAAGGCGAGCTGGATATCATCCACCAGCGGGGTGAGACCCTGAGACGCCATGAGACGACGGCCATCTGTAATGTGGACTGCTTCAATATGCTTGAATGCTCCCAGGGCCACCCTACGCTGATACTCAATGTCGAGATCCGAGAGTCCTTCGAGGCTCTGGTGAAGAGCTATTTTGGCACTGTTGTTGAGTGCGAAGTACCACCGGTAGGCGTGATCCGTAATGCGTACCCGGGCCTGAGGCACAGCACCATCTGGCTTATCAATGTGCTTGATCAGCTGGGCGAGGAAAGTCTCGACGTGATTGCTCATACCCCAGTGACTGCCTCCGCTTTGGCTTTTAATTCAGCCGCTCGCTCAGTGACAAGCTCGGGGTGATAAACCGGGTTGCGTTGATCAATCAGCTCCTGCCCTCCCTCGAAGATCTTCGTGTGGTCGATAACCACATCACGGCCCTCCCGGCAGATGGTGTATATCTGGTCCATTTCCTTGCCGATCTTGAGGGTGACCTCAGGCGGGGCGGCCACTATTAGCTGCAAACCAATCTCTTTCAGAAAGGCAACCGCGCCACTGGCGTTACCGCCATCCATATTGTTGAACGCTTCATCGAGGAGAACCAGAGAGGCACCGCGAGGCAAGTTTTCACGGATCTTGTAAACATTCATGAAGCTGGCCGCCAGGGCGATATAGGCCGGCGTCTGCTTTTCTCCGCCTGAACCGGTGCTTTGCATTTCGGTTACCCGGCGCTCTTCTCCCGTGTCGGGATTACGCATTTTCATATCGTATTGGAAGAACGAGCGGTAATCCCTGATCTCGTTGATAAGGTCATCCCCGGAGATCAGAGCCTCTTTCAGCAGATCAAGGGCCGGATGCTCGGAATCTTTCTCGAACAGGGTGCCAACCAACTCGGCCTGCTCCCTATCTACGGTTGTTATGTATTCGTAAACGGTCGCCAGGCTCTCGGTCTCACGGACTTTGAAGTGAAAGCTGTAGATGTTGTCGTGGAAAGGAATTCGCTTGAGAACACTGTTGAGCTGCTGGAAGGTGTATCGCATCTGCTCAAAGCGATTTTGAAGCTCCCCGACAATGATGCCCCGGAAGTTCATTTCCATTTGCTCAGCGGCTTCCTGAGCGGCTTGTCGATGATCCAGTAGCTGGGCGGCAAGGATACGCTCCACCCAATCGGTGCAATCGGTCTTGATGACACGGTAAGCCTCAGGGTCATCGTTCTCAGGCTTGGCTGCCTCCAGGAGCTCGGCCCGATTGGCAATGTCTTCTGAAAAAGCATTGGTGAATTCAATCACCTTTTCACGCAGGTTTCCGCGTGACCTCAGCTCTTTTTCACGTACGGCATGTTTCTCCCTTTCCGCCTCATTTCGAATCAGTGCGTAGCGGCCCTCGCTTCCCTCATGTTTCTGCTCATAGGCGTCCCAGCGCTCCAGAGCCTTATTCACATCGTGCAGTTCAGATGCCTCTGTCGTGCGTCGTCGATCTTGAGCCTTCTCCATCTCAGGTTTAACCTGCTCCAACTCAACCTTCAGGTTTCTGATGGCACTTTCGGCTTGCCGTTTTTCGCCTTCTGACTCGGTGATTTTCTTACCACACTCATAGTGGTCCCGCTCCGCTCGTTCTTTGGCTCTCTTTAGACGCTCATCTTCAGAGGTCAATGGCTGCAACTGTTCCTTGGCATCAGACAGGTTCTGCTCATAGGTCGCCAGGCTTTGACTTTTTTCCTGTAACGCTACGGCTCCATCCGTGATCGACGCACTAAGCCCTGCCCATTGACGGTTAAGCTTGCTGAGCGTTGTAGCCGCCCCATTAAATCCGACTACCCGCTGGGCCAGGCCATCCAGCTCCCTTTCCAGTCGATCAAGTTGCTGGGCCTTGGCATGTTTACCGATCAGCAGTCCGTCAATTCGGGACGCACCGCCAATCGTCGCACCACCGGCCGTCAAACCGGACGCCATCAGCGCTTTGCGTTCCCGCCTAAGTTCTTCACGAGTAGCTGCCATCTTGGTTCGATCCAAGATGATGTTCATGAAACCGCGGGCTACCGAATCCTGAGTATCGATCAGCGTTGAAACCATCCCCATGGTGGGAGCTTTGTTCTCGCGCAGGGCTAAATCTGGGTTGATAAGGCGTGCACGCTTGAGGCGCGGGTTTTGTTTCTGAGCTGCTTCGTAGACCTCAAGTGCGTGATCAAAATCATCTGAGGCGACCACGAGAGCTTCGCGATTTGGCCCCAGATACGATTCAACAGCTTCTTGCCATTCTGGATCGGTGATTTCGCACATATCACAGACGGGCAACGACTCAATACCCTTCTGCTTGAACAGCTCGATGGCCAGGCTGGTTGACGTATGAATGTCCGAAAGGCCCTTCTTTAGCCTTTCAACTCGGGATTGAAGTGCTGTTCCATTATCTTTGATTTGTTTCAGTTCATGACTGACATGTTTGTCCGCCGTTTCTAACCGTGTTGAAATTTCATCAAAGACCGGCTTGGCGTCCAGGAGAGTCCCGGTGACTTTGGCGGTATTTTCCTGGTCTGATGGGCTGAGACTTTCAACGTCTGCGCGGGCAAGAAGATCGGCACACTCGACCCACTGCGCTGCCAGCTGCTCAAAACTCATAATGTCCAAGGTGTCGGCAAAGTGTTGCCGGGTAATTTCTCCAACCGCTTTTCTAAGAGCGGTGTTTAGCTCGGCGACACTGTTCGTGGCTTGCGTGACATTCTGCTGCGCAGCCTCGACGGTTTTACTCAGACTTGCGGCATCCGAGTTTTGCCATGCAATCAGAGCGTCCTCATGACGCTGTTTAAGCTCCGGCAGTCGAGGCGTTTCTAGGTTGATCGTGCGGATGGCCTCCTCAAGCTTATCCTGCTGCTTATCCAGACGGTCCTCGAAACCACTATAGAGCTCATCGAGCCGGGCCGCTTCAGCCTCTTGTGAGACCCATAACTCAAAGTGAGCGTTGGTCCGGTGCTTTGTCACCTTATCTGTTTCGGCGATCAATGCTTCACGGGCCATTTTGTGACTCTCGGCGCGTGCGATTTCTTCCTCAATGCGGCGGTGCTCAAGCAGATCCTCACGAAGCTGCTCTGTTTCTATGGGTTCGGGTGGCAAAATGAAATCGCGAATAAACGAATCAATCGGACTGTCCATCTTCAACTGCAGCGCACTGGACAATGTTTTGACCAGCATTTCGGGCTCGATTTTCCCGCTGCGCGTTTGATCAACCGACATCATCTCGGCGAACTTTTCGCGCATGACCCTTGCTCCGTCAATCATCTCGTAACTCACCGACCCCCGGTGCTCTTTGGCGGTCAACTTCATACGATCGACGAACTCACGCCACGGTAAAAACGTGTCCTCCGAGGACAAAAGGTCTACCTCTGAGACATGGCGCCCTTTGATGATGTGACCCCGGGTTTCAATGCTGGCCGATTGCTGAGTAGCGTAGATGGACACCCCAAACGAGTAAGGCCGCTGGTGGTGGTCGTACCAATTCAGAAAAATGTAGGTATTGGCATTTTCCCGCTCGCAACTGGTGACATCGTTTTCCTTGAATTCGCCCAGTGCGTAGCTTCTGGCAGAGCGCCCCGACACTTTTCCGTCAGAGGCTGCGTTGTAACGAGTACGCCGTTGGTCTCCCCCCATAAGAACAAACTGGATGGCATCAAATATCGTTGTTTTCCCGGCCCCGTTCTCACCCGACAAGAGGGCCGCGGCTACACCGATATCCAGGGTTTCCAGATCCAACAGATACCACTGTGCTAAAACAAAATTGTGAAGGAAGTGCGCTGGCATGGGGTTATTCGGCGTTGTCATCAGACGCCTCCGCAAGGTCGGTGGTTAGGCGTGGCTCATCGCCGGATTCTGAGTTTGCAGCGTAACTGTTCATGAAGCTTTCGAGCGATCCAAGAAAGGCCGGGCCTACCACTCGCGTTACGTTGGGCAACACCGTCACCTCAGGAAGCTTGGTGTCCGGATCTCTCGGCCCGAGTTCAATGATGCCCTTCTTGCGAAGGGTATCCAGGGCCTCACTGGTAACGGTCAGCAACGGTCTTTCACCTTTGACCTGCTCATACTGGTTTAGTAGCTCCACGGTCGGCGGCGTGACGCGGCCAAGTTCCGTGCGCCCCATCGAGGCCTCAGTGTCATACATTTTGCGTAGTATCAGCAGGAACACGGTGGCTGTGATGTCCAGCTGACTTCCCGTGCCTCTGGGCAGCACCCCCACATACCCAAAGTTGCGATCGTAATACCAGTCCATATCCAGTGCATCGAACAGCTTATGAAAGTAGGTGGCATTATCCTCGCAGACTTGGAAGTGCTCTTTCTGCCCCCGCTTACCTTTCCAGGCCCACTGCTTCTGGAGCAGGTAGGCAGCCGTTTTTCGAAGATTGTCGGCGTAGTCGGCGGAGTTTCGCGACTCAACCTCTTTCAGCTCTCTCAGCACAATGTCATTAATCATTTCGTGATGTCTCCGGGAAGGCCTGCCTGGCGATAATCAGTCGACGACCGGCCATGTATTCAAGCTGCGTCCACTCCTGTCCATCGAAGGTAACGCTGTACTCAGCTAACAGGGGATAAAGGGCGTGGGTTTTGGAAACACCTTGCGCCAGCAACCGCAGGTGCAGTGCTGACATCATGTCGTCAGCGGTTTTGATGGTCAGGTCATCGGTGGTCATCTGAGCGCGTTCGCCCATATTTGTCTCAATGAAGCTCACCACACGGTCAGGGTCATACTTCTGGAAGTGAATGTGCTCTTGTTTAAGCTGGCTATAGGCTCGCTTGTCCCACAGCGGCTTGGATTGCCTACGAACCGTTGGGGCCGCCGGTACCGATTTCGCCTTAGGTTTGGCTAAACGGCTTTCGGAGAGCAGTTTTTCGCTGACCAGTGGACTGGGCAAGGATTCAATCGATTCATCCCGCCCAATACGGCCAAGCAAATCCTCGATCTGTTGGCCTATATTGCTGGGGGTGTGCACGGTGTATTTGATTCTTTCGTGCATTCGACGGGTAATGCGCCGCGCATAGTCCTGTGTTTTTTTGAACAAGGGCCCAATACCGTCAAACGCATTGCTCAGTCGATCCAGATCGGCTTCGACCGTTTCGGTCGAGGGGTTCGCTATGTCGTCCCGCTGATAGGCTTTAGCACACACCTCCAGCCGCTCTGGATTAAACCGGATATCGCTAACCAACTTACGAATTTTGCTGGCGTGAAGGTTGGGATTGCCCTTCAACGCTAGTTTCTCAATGTTCGGCAGAAAGAGCTCGCCCAGGTACTCTTCAAAGTAGAAATTGAAATTTCCGCTGCCCGTGGCTTCTCCCCCACTGATTACATGGTGTATCTCTCGGATATTACCCACGAGGGCTCTGAGGCGGTTGAGAAAGCCTTCCATGTCATCCGTTGCTTTCCGGATCAAAGACCCATTGGCCGGATCCTTAACCACTTCAGAAAGGTTCGAGCGCACCGACAAGCAAACCACACCAAGGGATGGATGTTCAGCCCCCATACTCCTGAGAAATTGCAGTAGTCGCCTGCCCTCCTGAGCCATCCAGACCACATAGCGGTATCCGCTTTCCAGCTCTTCCCGGATCCATCCTGTATCGCGCAATCGGCAGTAAACGTACTGTTCTGGAGTTTGTGGGGTGGTTACCGCCTCACCTGATTCGATTTCCAGCCGTAAGTGGCTATTGGCGATATAGTCGCGGAGAAAAACTCTCACCTGTTGCGGCGTCGGCTCATCCGACAGCTGCGCCGGATCAAGGTACGCATCGAGCTCTACTAACAGGTCGAGCATTGACCGCCCATTTTCTCCAGAGATCGCTTTGAACAGATTGGTATTAAGTGTGGCGAAACTCACCGACGCACCCCTTAAAATTGGCACCCGGATTTACCGAGAGGTATGTATTTTATACACCCCTATACATAATAGTGGTAGATGATATTTATACAGTATTGGCTTAAACTTCTAGACAGACGAACGCAATCCGTAGCTGAAGGGCCCTGCCATGCAGTATTTGCAGTACATAAAACCTGCGATCACCGCTGATACTAGCACTCTGTCTGCAGCGAATCTGGCTGGCCGGCGGATCGAGGCCGGGGCGTTTTCTCATTCACAGTGGCTGCGCTTATGCTACATCGAACGGCAATTGTTGTGGGAACGGCGGCTAACAACGACGATGCTGATGGAAACGTTCGGGATTTCGCGGCCGCAGGCTCAAAAAGACATCAAGCTTTATCAGCGGCTTGCCCCAAAAGCGACAAAACCGTACCAACTTGGCATTCCCTACCATCAGCCAACGGAAGGCTTTGAACCGGTACTTTTATCGGGCGAAGACCTCCAGTGGCAGTCAATCGAAAATTACGCGCCGCCCAGCGCTGGGCATGCCACAGAAATACCAATGCTAAAGCGCCGGCATAATTTGCCTGTTCTGGCTCGATTGTTGTCGGCTATTGAGCACCAGCGGTCTATCGAAGCTGTGATCGCAACAATGAGCTCCCCAAAGGGGCGTGGCAGGCGGTTAACTCCGACAGCTGTTGCCTTCGTTAACAACCGTTACCACGTTCGCGCCTTTTGCTGGGACCACATGGGTTATAGAGACTTCCTTATTGGCCGCTTCATGAGCAACCCAAAAGTGGTTAAGGCACCAAGGAGCGTTAAGGACTGGGGCGAAAATGCGCCCGCTTTCGAGCGGTGCAACGGGGTACCACCTGAAGTAGATACCGAGTGGAAACAGATGATCGAGCTTGAGTTGAAGCCGAACCCACACCTCAGTGATGAGCAGCAGTCATTGATCGTGTCGGATTATGAGCTTGATCAGGGGGGCGCTTGGAAACGGATCACCCTTCGCAAACCCTTGATCGGGTATTTCCTGGTCGACAATCGCATTCCTTCGAGTAAGGTCGAATACGATGTGGCTGTGCAAGATAATCCTAAAGCTTGGCCTGTCTTTGCCTATATAACCTACTCAAATAGGCCTGCACACGAGGTTGGGTTCAAATCTGACTAGGCCGGCAATGGCCGGCTCATTCCAGTCCCGAACAGCATCGAGATGACAGCGACATTTCGGTGACCAAGGTCGCCTCGGGATTGAGCCTTTCCCCGGCCATGCTCCGGTTCAGCAAGCAATCGGCGAGCAGGTCTGAGCTTTGGCAACTCATGCCTCATTGTTCGCGCTGTGGTGCCAAAATCCAAAGTAGCACGAAAAACCGGTCCAAAACTCAGCGAAACCTTATGAATCGGGGCCTCATGGGAATATAGAGCTTTGCTCACGAGCGGGCACCTGGAGCGGTAATCCCCCCGATAAAAGAGCGATTAATCCTTTTCACTCGCATTCAATTATCTTGAACCCGTGATCCGATAGCCTTTCATTCAACTCACCCGTTCCACTTTTATAGGCTTCTGTTGCGGCATATTCCGCAACAAAATGCTTAACTAGTCGCCTATCGACTTGACTCAACAACCTTCCAATGTCTGCATATTCTCGGACATAATCTGCATTGTGCTTCGAAAGATTTAGGGTAGTGTGAACTGTCTCCTCATCTAAATCTTTTTCCGCGTCAATCTCAATTTCTACATCATACGTTGCATCGAGGGGCATCTGGGAATTTCCTTATTTGAATCGTTAGTCGCGACGCACCATATAAAAATTTATTGTTTGATACAAATGTAAAGATGACGGAATCTGCTTTTTTGACTCTGTGGCCTGCCAGGTTTTCTAATTCTAGCTGGATCCGAAACGCTGTCAGGCTCCGACCCGCCCCTCCGTTTGATGGAGGAGGTCAGTCAGACAAGCCCCCAAATATTTGGTGCCCACGAGATCAGTCTGAGCTTGGTAGAGATTGGCGGATCGGTTATCTGTCTAAAATTTTCACCTACCTGCGAACTGCGCATGATCCAGCGCCGGACCATGTTGGCGTTGAGGCCGTTTGTCAATGGTCATCTATTTTGACCCACCTTTGGCCAATAGAATTGACCCACCTGCTCACTGCTAACCTCCGGTTTTCTGCTTCAGTCGATAGCTCTCACCTCCCAGCATAAAGATGTGT
>JAGPVT010000194.1 GCA_018066865.1 Marinobacter sp.
CATCCATGGAAAATTCTCTGTTTGGCTTGGAAATACGTCAGTTTGTCCGGATAACGATCCAGATGATCGTCACTGACGTTCAATACCGTTGCCGCCAATGCATTCAGCTCCGCAGTGGTTTCCAACTGGAAGCTGGAGAGCTCAAGCACATACAAATCAGCGCCCCGGCCCAGCAAATCCAGCGCAGGGATACCAATGTTCCCACCGACTTCAACTCTGCGACCAGCAGCCCGGGCCATCTCGCCCAGCAGCGTGGTGACGGTGGTTTTGCCGTTGGAACCGGTTATGGCCACTACAGGCGCGTCGGCAGCCTCCGCAAACAGATCAATATCGCCCCGGATGCGCGCGCCCTGCTCAGCAGCCCGTGCGATAGCGGGCTCGGCTATGTTAATTCCGGGGCTCACAATCAACTCGTTAAAGCCAGCAAACAGGTCCTGATCAAACTGCCCCAGGTAAACAGGAATATCCGGCCACCCGGTACGCAGATCATCCAGCCCAGGAGGTGCTTCGCGGCTATCAGCCACCGCAATGTCCCGCCCCTGAGCATACAGATAGCGCACGCAGGAGAGCCCGGTTTTACCGAGCCCTACCACCAATGTGCGACGATCTGACGTGATGACACTCATAATCAGTCCGGTTTCCTATCGCAACTTCAGACTGGCCAGGCCAATCAGAACGAGAATTACAGTGATCACCCAGAAACGCACAATCACCCGCGGTTCCGGCCAGCCTTTGAGTTCAAAATGGTGGTGCAATGGCGCCATCCGGAAAATCCGGCGACCGGTCAGCCGGAAGGAAGCCACCTGGAGAATCACAGACACTGTCTCCATCACGAACACGCCGCCCATGATGAAAAGAATGATCTCCTGCCGCACGATCACCGCCACCACGCCCAAGGCGGCACCCAGTGCAAGCGCGCCAACGTCTCCCATGAAAACCTGAGCGGGATAGGTGTTAAACCATAGAAAACCTAGCCCGGCGCCAACCAAGGCCCCGCAAAACACAATGAGCTCGCCGGTTCCAGGTAAGTGCGGGATCAACAGATAGTTGGCGAACTGGACGTTACCAGATACGTACGCGAAGATACCGAGAGCGCCGGCAACCATCACCGTAGGCATGATTGCAAGGCCATCCAGACCGTCTGTCAGGTTCACCGCATTGCTGCTCCCGACGATCACAAAATACGTCAGCAGTATGAAAAGCACCGGCCCGAGGGTCAGTGATACGTTTTTGACAAACGGCAGATACAGTGATGTTTCCTGGGGCAGTGCGGAGCTGAAATACAGTACGATGGCTGCAGCGGCACCAATCAGCGACTGCCAGAAATACTTCCAGCGCGCAGGCAGGCCGCGAGGGTTACGCTCAACTACCTTGCGGTAATCATCAACCCAGCCAACCGCACCAAACAATAGGGTAACCAGCAAAGTGACCCACACATAACGATTGGACAGATCCGCCCACAGTAACGTGGTGATGCCGATAGACACCAGAATCAGAGCACCACCCATGGTTGGGGTGCCTGCTTTACTGAGGTGCGTCTGCGGCCCGTCATCACGGATGGCCTGGCCAATCTGGTACTGACTCAGCTTGCGGATCATCAACGGCCCGATAACCAGCGAGATCAGGAGCGCAGTCAATGTTCCCAAAATCCCGCGCACGGTGAGGTACTGAAACACCGTCAGCGCCGAAAAATATTGTGATAGAACCTCTGTCAGCCAGAGCAGCATGCGTTATTCACCTTGTTTTTGATCCCTTCCACCACGAGGTCCATGGCGGAACTTCTGGACCCTTTCACCAGCACGGTCATAGGCGGTTCAAGAGTGCGAACGATGGCCTGTACGGCTTCGTCGTGGGTTTGATACATCTCGGTCGCGGCACCAAAACCATCGGCATAGCCTTCGCAACCAACGCCTACCGTCAGAAGGCGGTCAATACCCAACTCGAAGGCGAAGGCGCCGACTTCACTATGCAACTCATGAGCAGTAGGCCCGAGCTCGCCCATTGCACCCAAAACCGCAACGCGCTTGCCTTCACGTTTTACAAGAACGTGCAGCGCCGCTTTCATGGAGGCAGGATTGGCGTTGTAACTGTCATCAATCACCGACAACTTGCCCGGCAAGTTGACCACCTGCAGACGCCCGCTTACCGGTTGCACTCTGGCTAAACCTTCGACAATGGCCGTATCCGGCGCACCCAGTTCACGCGTGGCCGCTATCGCTAACAGCGCGTTGGTTATATTGTGTTCGCCTTCCAAAGGCAGCTTGAACGTGCAAGACCAGCTGTCAGGCCCCGCAACCGCAATTTGCGGCGTCTCGGTACGCGGCGTTTTTATATCAGCGCGGTAGTCCGCTTCCGGGTGACCAAAACGGCTGACACTGACAACCCGACGCTTGCCAGCTCGGGCAAGCCACTGATCGAACGCAGGATCGTCCCGGTTCAGAACCACCAAGCCGCTTTCGGTAACGCCTTCAATAATCTCGCCCTTGGCCTGAACAATATTCTCGTAACTGCCAAACCCTTCGAGGTGCGCCTGGCCCGCGTTCGTGAGAATCACAACCTGAGGCTTTGTAACTGTTACGGTGCAAGCAATTTCACCAAGACCGCTGGCACCCAATTCGATAACGCCATATTGGTGTGACGGTTTCAGGCCAAACAGCGTCAGCGGCACACCAATGTGATTATTCAGATTGCCGCGGGTCGCCAGGGTATCGCCCATACGCACCAGAATGGCGGCAGTCAGCTCTTTCACTGTGGTTTTACCACTGCTACCGGTGATGGCAATCAGCTTCGCATCACTCTCGCTCCGGTTGCCCGCCGCCAGATCGGCCAGCGCCTGAACGGTGCTGGCCACGACCAACTGAGGCATATCGAGACTGCTATCGAACGCATCAACCACCGCGGCACACGCCCCAAGTTCCTGCGCAGTCGGCAAAAACTTGTGGCCATCAAAATTCTCGCCGCGCAGAGCAACAAACAGATCACCCGGCTTCAAAGCCCGTGTATCCGTGGAAACACTCTCAAACTGGGTGTCGCCCAACCCTTGGGTTGCGCAGGTTGCGCCAGTGAAGCGCAAAGCTTCGGTGAGGGAGAAAGCACGCATCATGCGACACCTCCTTCAAGCTTCAGCCAATGGCGAACCTGGGCAGCGTCGCTGAACGGGAGCTTCTGACCCGCGATCTCCTGCCAGGATTCGTGGCCTTTTCCTGCGATTAGAACAAGATCGTCCGGCCCGGCCATATTGATAGCGAAGCGAATCGCCTCAGCCCGGTCGTGAATGACCGTTGCAGCGTCCGGGCGGGAGAAGCCAGCCAGAATACCCTGCACAATCGCCACCGGGCTTTCCGTTCGTGGGTTGTCATCTGTAACGACGATGACATCCGCGCACTGTTCTGTTTCCCTCGCCATTTCCGGGCGCTTTCCGCTGTCACGGTCGCCTCCGCAACCGAACACACAGATCAGCCTGCCCGTTACGTGCGGCCGTAACGCAGCCAGGGCATTCGCCAGGGCATCCGGTGTATGGGCGTAATCCACAACGACACGAACACCGTCTGCGCCGGAGAAGCGCTCAAGTCGGCCTGGAGGCGGCGTCAATTGCTTTACCGCCTGCTGAACCTGCTCTACCGTCACACCCAGTGTCATAACTGTTGCAATTGCTGCGAGCACATTACTGGCGTTGAAACTGCCCATAAGAGGCGCCGAGAACTCAAAACTACCCCATTCTCCGTCGACTGTTGCATCAAAGCCGTCGTCCGTAGGGTGGAATTCCTTCAGCCACAGCTCCATCTCGGATTCATGAAGGCTATAGCGAACGCGATCACACTTGCCTTCAAGTTTCTCGTATAACTGACGACCGAAAGGATCATCAAAGTTGATCACCGAGAAGTGCACGTCCTCACGCTCAAACAGTCGGGCCTTGGTTGCACCATAGGCGTCCATGGAACCGTGGTAATCGAGATGATCCCGCGTCAGATTGGTAAAGACAGCTGCGGTTATGGTCAGTCCATCCACACGCCCCTGATCCAGACCATGGGATGACACTTCCATTGCCGCCGCACGTCCGCCCTTGGCAATAATGCCCGACAATGCCCGATTGATCTGAACAACGTCCGGCGTAGTGTGCGTGGATTTCTTCAAGGCACCTGGCATGCCATAACCCAGGGTTCCGAGAACGCCGCAAGGCGTGCCGGCCTGACTCATTAACTGGGCCACGTAATGGCTAACTGAGGTCTTTCCGTTAGTACCGGTAACACCTATCAGCCGCAGCCTCCGGGAAGGGTACTCGTAGAAGCGGGCTGCAATTTTGCCAGTCAACTGCTTGAGCCCGACAACTGGCACAATCAGCGCACCGTGGTGTTCTGAACACTCCAACTTTTCGTCAGATTCCAATAGCACAACCGTCGCTCCGGCGGCTATGGCTTTATCGACATATTGGTTCGCCGGCGTCGCGGCGCCCGCCAAGGCCACAAACGCGTCGCCGGAGCTGATTTCACGGCTATCGGTTTGCAGACCATGAATTGTTACATCGAAAACCGAAGGCACTGAAACAATGCCCTGCAACAAGGTACTGAGAGATGTCATGCTCATAGGCTCACCCCCTCTCCCCTGTCTGTCCCGCTTGCGAGCCCGCTGTGCCCACTTCAAGCTCCGGTTTCACATTAAGCAGCCGGAGGGCGTCACTCATCACCCGTGAAAACACCGGCGCGGCAACTTCGCCACCGTAGTATTCGCCGGACTGGGGCGCATCCACCGCCACAACCGTTACAATTCTCGGATTATCAATTGGCGCCATCCCGGCAAAAATTGCCTTGTACTGGCTGTCTTCATAACCTTGGGCGCCGACCAGGTGAACGGTTCCGGTTTTACCCCCGGCGCTATAGAAACCTGGCTGAGCACGCTTACCAGACCCCCTGGTAACCACTTCTCCCAGCATGGTTCGTACATCGCTTGTTACCTGCTCGGAGAGCACCCTCTCGCCAACGGGCTTTTCATTCAGCTTCATCAGACTTAGCGGGTACCGCACACCGCCATTGGCAATAACCATATAGGCCTGAGCCAACTGAAGTGCATTCACACTCATCCCGTAACCGTATGAGAGCGTTGCTTCTTCCGAAGGGCGCCACTTCGGCGGTGCTGGCAATACACCCACAGCCTCACCCGGGAAGCCGATACCGGTTGGCTGGCCAAATCCGAGTCGAGCGTACAGGTTGCGAATCGTGTCGCCACCCAACTCTGTGGCAATCTTGCTGATACCCACGTTGCTGGATTTGACGATGATGTCTGTCAGGCTAATGACGCCGTAGTTCCGGTAATCGCGAATCGTAAACCTGCCAAAGCGCCGATAACCGGGCGACGTATCAATTGTTGCCTTAACGGAGTACTGCCCGGATTCAAGCGCAGCAGCCATCGAAATCGGCTTCATGGTTGAGCCGGGCTCAAACAGATCCGTGATGGCCTTGTTGCGGAGATTTTCCGGTGCAAACTGACTGCGGTCATTTGGGTTATAAGACCCCTGGTTGACCATCGCGAGCACCTCACCGGTCTCGACGTCCAGCATAACGAGGGTGCCGCCATGGGCATCATGCGCACTGACAACGGCTTTCAACTCGCGATAAGCCAAGTATTGCAGGCGCAGATCCAGGCTGAGCTCAAGGTTGTGACCGGGCGCAGCATCCCGGATTAGCGTCAGATCCTTGATAATCCGCCCGCGATTGTCCTTCAGAACGCGCTTGCGACCAGACTCACCAGACAACCACTCGTTATAGGCCAGCTCTATACCTTCCTGGCCGCGCTCATCAATATTGGTAAACCCGACAACATGTGCCGTTACCTCGCCAGCCGGGTAATAACGGCGGTATTCCTGCCGCGAGTATATGCCCGGAATATCCAACTCCATGACCTTTGCGGCCAATCCGGGCTGGACTTTTCTGCGCAGATAAATGAATTCGCGGTCAGCGTAAGCTGCAAGGCGCTCGCGCAGTCTTGCCTCGCTGATTTCCAGCACCCGCGCCAGGTTTGCCAGACGCGGCTCAGCGGGATCTGTCTCTGAAGGGTTGGCCCAGAGCGTCTGCACTGGAGTGCTCACTGCCAGAGGCTCGCCGTACCGATCGGTGACCACCCCACGGTGGGCATCGATTGTCTCTACACGGATGGTGCGAACATCACCCTGCTTACGCAGGAAATCGTTATCGACAACATGCAGGTCGACCAAGCGCCAGCCAAGCGCCAGCACGACCACCAGGAACACGCCCAGCACAGAGCCAAAGCGCCAGGCTTTCATGCCTGCCGCCACTTTCTGGCCCATTGTTCTTGCTGATTCCTGAGTGGACAATCAGATCACCCTGAGATTGTGATTATCGTGAATTACCGGGACGCCAACGGTGACACCAAAGGCACCAGAACAATGTCCTGGCGCCCGGGAGCCACCATATTGAAGCGCTCTGCTGCAAGTTTCTCTACCCGCCCGTAGCCACCCATGGAACTTTGCTCCAAAAGCAACTGACTCCACTCTGCCTGAAAGCTGTCACGCTCTGCCTGAAGCTGGGACAGCGTGTTGAACAGCACACGGTTCTCATGGGCACTAATAACAACGCCAATCGATGAACCCACAAGCAGCGCGGCAAGGACCAGCGATACCAGAACCCGCTTCTGCCGCGTGGCTTCAAAAACACGCCGCGAAATCCGCACAGCTGCAACAACACCCTCGCGAACTTTTTCTTTATTCAGCTTGGCCGGCTTTACCGCCGGCTCTATGGCTACTGCGCCCATATTTATGCGCTCCCCTGGGATGTCTGTTTTTTGTCGATACGTTCCAGAACCCGCATAACAGCACTGCGGGCGCGAACATTCTCACTGACTTCACCGACACCGGCCTTGCTGGCCTTACCTATTAACCTGAAATCCGAAGCCTCCTGCTCTGCCGTCACGGGTATACCTTTGGGCAACCTTGGGCCACGAGCGAGGTCTCGCATAAAACGCTTCACCAGCCGGTCTTCCAGCGAGTGAAAACTGATGACAACCAATCGGCCACCCGGCGCAAGCCGATCAACGGACGCCTGCAGCCCTGCTTCCAGGTCTTCCAGCTCGCGATTGATAAAAATGCGAACCGCCTGGAAAGTGCGAGTTGCCGGGTGTTTATGTTTCTCTTTTTTCGGTACCGCCTCGCTGACCAGCGCGGCCAACTGAAGCGTTGTTTCGATCGGCGCTTCTTTGCGACGCTCTACAATCAGGCGGGCAATGCGGCGAGAAAATCTCTCCTCACCATAGCGAAAGATCACATCCGCGATATCACGCTCTTCTGCATAAGCAAGCCACTCAGCCGCACTTGGCGACTGCAACGGATTCATACGCATATCGAGCGGGCCATCACGCATAAAGCTGAAGCCCCTCGACGCATCGTCAAGCTGCGGCGAAGACACCCCCAAATCCATCAGCACACCATCAACCTGCTCCCAGCCAGCATCGGATACGGCGCGACTGAGCTCAGCAAAGGAGCCATGAAAATATCCAAACCGCGAATCATCTGCAGCCAGCTCTTCAGCTACAGTGATGGCCTCAGGGTCCTTATCGATACCCAGCAACTGGCCAGATGTACCCAGACGCCCGAGAATAAGCTGGCTATGACCGCCTCTGCCAAAGGTGCCATCTACATATTTACCATCGGGATCGCTGACCAAATAGTCGACCGCCGAGTCCAGAAGGACCGAGCGATGCGAAAACCCTGCCCCGACCTCCTGACTGCGATCAGTGGTCATAGGGAAAGCGCCTCCATCTCAGGCGGCATGTCTTCATCACCAGAAGATTCATCAAGCCATGCAAACCAGCGCTCCTCGCTCCAAAGCTCCAGTTTTTTGCCCTGCCCGATGAGCATCAGCTTTTTCTCAAGGTGGGCATAGCTGCGCAGTGTGGGCGGCACCAGAATGCGCCCGGCAGAATCCATCTCCATGGGCGCAGCATTACCCAGCAGCAGGCGCTGAAGGCGTCGTGCCGCTTTATTCATGTTGGGAAGTGCTTCGATCTTGGGACGGAGAATCTCCCACTCTGGTTCCGGGTAAACCAGCAGACAACGCTCTTCATCAGCATTCGCCGTCAATACAATGCGCCCACCACAGGCCTGCGCGAGGCCTTCGCGCACCTTGGTAGGGATCGCCAGGCGACCCTTTGCATCCATATTGATGGCATGACTGCCGAGAAAATTGCTCATTTACACTGTCTCTGGGGACCTGAAAACCACAAATAACCACTAGAAACCACTTTTTCCCACTTGTGCACACTATAGAAACACGCAATTCACAATGCAAGCGCCGCAAACAGCGTCTCTCTTGGGAAAGTTCCTTTTATGACAACAGGTTACAGAGAATGGTGTGAGCAAACGTGACATTACGAATAAGAAAAGAAGGAAAATCAACCACCTGCAAAAAGGTCTGAAGAAGACAAGCGAGGTTTAAGATTTTTTGGCTATAAAAAGCGCGCCATGAGAATGAACACGCTTTATGCACTGAGAATGCACTGAGGAAAAGAAGGCGAGCTCGCCGATAAGCCGGGTTCTGTCGTGGACAGTCATTCATCTAGGGCCTGCGTCACCACAGGCCTCAAGCAACCTACCCGAGTCCAGCGCGGGCCACGCCATAGGACTCCTATTTGGTCTTGCTCCAGGTGGGGTTTACCATCGCCGTGAACTGTTGCCAGTCACGCGGTGCGCTCTTACCGCACCGTTTCACCCTTACCGGTGTTCGCGAACGAGTCACGAGCACTTAGGCGGTCTACTTTCTGTTGCACTTTCCGTCGGCTCACGCCGCCCAGGAGTTACCTGGCACCTTGCCCTGCGGAGCCCGGACTTTCCTCCCCCGGATAAACCGGCGGCGACTGTCTGGCGAGCTCGGGCGAGACAATACTCCTGAGCCACGCGCCATGCAAGGAAAAGCACCGCCCCGGAGGTCAACTGTCCTTGAGATCCAGCGCCCGCTGATACAGTTCGTTTTTACCCAGGCCGGTCAGACTGGAGGCAATCTTCGCCGCTTTCTTGAGCGGCAACTCCTCCATCAGCAGACTCAGCAGTCGATCTACATCAAGCGCGCCGGCCATCAGGGAGCTTTCCGTTTTCTCAGCACCCCGCACCATGACAACAAATTCGCCCCGACTGCCGTGCGGGTCCTCCGTGAGGGTCGCCAGTACTTGAGTCGCTTCCCCGGAGTAGAATGTCTCGAAAGCTTTAGTAATCTCACGCCCCAGCACGATCTCACGATGCCCCCCCATGATTTCAACGATGTCGGCTACGGTATCCAGTATCCTGTGGGGTGACTCGTAAAAAACCAGAGTCGCATTCTCCTTGCGAATCTCCTCCAGAGCGGTGCGTCGGCCAGAGCGCTTTGCAGGAAGAAAGCCGACAAACAAAAAGCGATCCGTGGGAAGGCCCGCAGCACTCAGCGCGGCAATCAGCGCACATGGCCCGGGAATCGGACTTACCCGCAGCCCTTCGGCTCTTGCCTCCCGAACCAGCACATAGCCCGGATCAGAGATCAGCGGCGTGCCGGCGTCTGAAATCAACGCAACATCAGCGCCCGCCAACAACTGACCCAGGATGCCCTGAACCCTGCCGCGCTCATTGTGATCATGTAATGCAATCAACGGCTTGTTAAGCCCTAAATGCTGGAGCAGGCGCCCGCTGTGGCGGGTATCTTCTGCAGCGATAACTGCCACCTCCGAGAGCACGCTCACCGCGCGCGCAGAAATGTCCTCCAGGTTACCAATAGGGGTAGCAACGATATAGAGCGTTCCACGGGTATCGCCCGGCTTTATTACCTGCATGGCTGACTGATCCGATTCAGTTTTCAAAATGTATGCCTCGAGCACAGGGGCAGCATTACCATGACACCTGCGTCATGTGAATTGGCCCGGGAGCTGTTAAACTTGCCACCATCAGATCGGCGCTACAAGCCCCAAACCCCGGAATCCATAGAGCTTGCCATGACTAAGAACCGTATTAACCATCGCGCCCTGGCCGGTATATTTACCCTGACCCTGCTATTTGCCGGCTGCGCCAGTGTCGACCTGGAGTCGCACGTTGCCCAGTCCCCGTCGCAGGCTCTCGAACTTGCCGCAAAGGAACGAAACACTGAAACTGCGCAGCGATACTTGCTGAAGGTCGCAAGCCGGTTTCAGGAACGCGACGACCATCGGGCGGCCCGCACATTACTGCAGAGCACTCAACTGGCGCAACCTGCGCCATCACTGCAAGCCCAAAAACAGCTACTCGCCATGGCGAGCGCTGTAGCACTGGAAGACCGTGAGTGGGCGGGCGGTATCGTGACAAAACTCTCACCAGACAATTTCAGAGGCTACAACTCGGATCTCGTGAACCGCGCTGCGGGCCTTCAGGCTGAAACTTATGCGCTCGTGGGCGACCGCCTCTCGGCTGCCATGACCCTGATGCTTCTTTCACAGACAGACGGCAAGGTTAACCCGCAACAGGTCCACGATCAGATCTGGACCTTTCTGAAAGCCGTTCCGGACCAGAAACTCTCTGCCGCAGGCGAGAACACCATCGGTTTCGAGACCGAGGGGTGGCTCGAACTCGCCGCCAACGTGCGCGCTCCCGGGCTGAGCATTGACGATCAGGGCAGGGTTATCCGTCGTTGGCAAAACAACTGGCCCGGCCACCCTGGCGCACAGATACTACCATCCGAACTGCAGCTCATTGCCAGCCTTGCCGCAAACCGGCCCGAAAAAGTTGTTCTGGCACTGCCGCTTCAAGGTCCCTTGGCGAGTGCCGGCAAAGCCATTCGCGACGGATTTCTGGCCGCCTACTATCAGGATAGCTCTGCGGACCGCGGCAAAACTGACATCCGTATTGTGGACACCTCAGATCAACCCTTTGATGAGCTTTACAGGGAACTGGCCACTCAGGATATCGATCTGATTATAGGACCGCTTGAGAAAGAAGCGCTGGCAAGCCTTACCAGCATGAAAACGCTTCCAGTTCCCGCTTTGGGCCTAAACTATCTGGCTGCAGACAAGAAGGCGCCGGACGGCCTTTATCAGTTTGGCCTTTCCGCAGAGGACGAAGCCCGACAGATTGCTGACCGGCTCTCGGAGCAGAACATCAACCAGGTTCTGGTGCTCATCCCGCAGGGTGAGTGGGGCGATCGCGTAGAGGCAGCATTGCTGAAACGCATGCAGCACAACGGCGCGGTTGCATTGGATATCGAGCGTTTCTTTCGAGAAGATAACCTGCGCGCGGTGACGGCGGACCTGCTGGGCATTACCGTATCCCGGGACCGCGCCATTCAGGTAGAACGCACCATTGGTCTCAATGTTGAGTTCGAACCACGACGCCGACAGGATGCTGACGCGATTGTTATGGTGGCCGAGCCAGCAGTAGCGCGCCAGTTCAAACCCCTGTTTGCGTTTTACTTTGGCGGCGACCTGCCTGTGTACTCCCCTTCGATCATTTACGAAGGCACACCGGACGCTGCCCGGGATCGCGACCTCAATCAGGTTATATTTACCGATATTCCCTGGGTACTCGACGCCAAAAACCCGTTGCGCGCAGAAGCCACCAAGGTTTTGCCTGGCACTCAAGGCCAGCTGGGAAGGCTGTTTGCTATGGGAGCGGACGCGTGGCAGCTGAGCAAACGCCTGCCTCTACTGCGCCAGGTTCAAACCGCAAAAGTGGATGGCCAGACCGGCCAGCTAAGCATGACCCGCGAGGGCAGCATTCACAGGACCCAGCTTTGGGCGCAATTCCGTAGTGGAATGCCCAGCCTGCTACCCCAGCCCAAACCTTTTGGTGCTGAAGATGACAAACCGGCGCAGTCGTTGACAAACTAACCCTGAGTCGCAAAAGGATAAGATAAGCGCCATGGAAGGCAGCAAAGCAATTGGGACACATTTTGAAGGGGTTGCAGCACGGTACCTCAGATATCGAGGCGTGGAGATACTTGAGCGCAACATTTATAACCGCGGCGGTGAAATCGACCTGATAGGGCAAGACAAGGATACTCTCGTCTTCTTTGAGGTGCGCTACCGGGGGAAGGACAGCCTTGTCGATCCGGCAAGCTCCATTTCCTACCCGAAACGACAGCGGCTGCTAAAAGCCGCTTCGTTTTATCTGCACCGACACAACCTTTGGAACGCGCCCAGCCGGATAGACGTGGTGGCAATCAGCCCGGGAACCGTAAAAAAATACCGGGTACAATGGATCAAAAATGCAATCCAGGCGGACGTATAGATTCTGATGAACGAAACGGGAAACCTGATCAACCAGTTGTTTGCGAGCCACATGGAGCATACTGCCCAAGCAGCCAGCACCGTGGGGCCCGCTATCGAGCATGCAGCAGAGGCGTTTGTAAACGCCCTTCTCAATGACGGGAAAATTGTCACCTGCGCCAACGGCAATGCCAACATAATCGCCCAGTATTTCTGCACAGCCTTTCTGAACCGCTTCGAGCAGGATCGGCCCGCGCTGCCGGCAATCAACCTGGGTGCCGACGCAACTACTTACTCGGCCATCTGCCGCGATAACCGCTTCAACGATACCTTCTCACGCCAGGTCAAAGCTATCGGTAAGCCCGGCGACCTGCTATTCGTGATAGTTGATGACGGCCACAAAGCGAACCTTATTCAGGCCATTCAGGCAGCCCATGACCGGGAAATGAACGTGGTGGTGTTGAGCGCGAGGGAGAAATCTGACATCACCTCCCTGATGCATTCAGAAGACCACGAGATCGCTCTGAACGACCTTTCGCCTGCAGAGGCTACGCCTTTGCTACTGCTTGTGATCAATGCACTGTGCTCATTGGTAGACGGGAAACTGTTTGGAGGCTGACAAAAAAGCCGGCTGATGCCGGCTCTTTTTTGTCAGAACAGTTATTGGCTAAAACCTACTTAACGACCTTGAGCGTCGGACGGCCCGACGGGCGCTCTTCCTGACCTTCAGACGACCGACCGCCATCCCGATCATTAGTGCCGTCAGGATCCGGAGAGCCCGGCTCACTGCCAAAAACCATACCTTCACCGTTTTCCTTGGCGTAGATAGCCATCACTGCCTGAAGTGGAATGAATACCTGCATAGGCACACCGCCGAAACGGGCGCTGAACTCCAGAGCTCCATTACCCACTACCAGGTTACGCACAGCACCAGGACTGACATTCAGAACGATCTGCCCGTTCGCGACATGCTCCGTGGGCACTTGAACACCCTGAAGACCTGCATCCACAACTATATAGGGCGTGCAGTCGTTATCCAGTATCCACTCATTGAATGCGCGCACCAGATACGGACGACTGGATGTCATGGTGATCTTGTTATCAGACACTGCTTGCCTCCTGTTCCGTATGGCGGAACCCCGCTAATTCAGCTACGGATGTCTTCTTCAAGATCAGAAAGGCTCGCCTTGAAACCTTCGCGATCAAAAATACTCTCCATATACTTCTGCAGCGGCTTGGCTTGCTTGTCATTGAGCTCAATACCCAGTGACGGCAAACGCCAGAGGATAGGTGCGATACAGCAATCCACAATAGTAAATTCTTCAGAAAGGAAAAACGGCATTTCACCAAACAACGGCGCCGTAGCAAGCAGGCTTTCGCGCAGCTCTTTACGCGCGGCTTCTGACGCCTTGACGTTTGGTTGGTGCAAAATCTGATCCACCAGACCACACCAGTCTTTCTGGATTCTGTGAATCATCAGCCGACTGTTGGCACGGGCAACCGGGTAAACCGGCAGCAACGGCGGGTGCGGAAAGCGCTCATCAAGATATTCCATCATGATGTTAGGCTCATACAGAACCAGATCACGATCCACCAGAGTCGGCAGGGCGTTATACGGATTCAGATCAGCCAGCTCGGCTGGCGGACTGTCCGGGTCAACATCAACGACATCAACGGTAACACCCTTCTCTGCCAACACAATGCGCACTCTGTGGCTATAGTGGCTGGCCGGGTCTGAGAAAAACGTCATCGATGACCGCTTGGTCACAACGCCCATAGAACTACCTCACGAATAAACAAACCGAAATGGTCCTGAAAAACGCAAAAATTCCAGCGGGCCGGTTAACGCCCGCTGGAACTCAGGGAACGGGATTATACCCTATTTTTCAGTGCACGTCCTTCCAGTACTCACGATTGAGCAGGTAGGTAAAGACAAAGAAAATAGCAACAAAGATCAATACGAAAATCCCGAGGCGTTCACGCTCAACCTTGATAGGATCCGCCATGTAAGACATAAAATTCGTCAGGTCATACATGGCACGGTCAAACTCGGCGCCGGTCATGCTACCTTCAATAGCATACTCGGGGCAGACATTTCCGTTATTGACATTGCCACTCAGCGGCTCAACACTGGCTTTTTTACCGATGTTAGGCTCCACTGCACACAGTCCCTGCAGCTCGACCATAACATGGGGCATGCCCACCTTGTCGAACACCACATTGTTTACACCCAAAGGGCGGGTTTCATCCTTATAGAAACCACGCAGGTATGAGTAAACCCAGGACTCGCCACGCAGGCGACTTTCCAGGGTAAGGTCAGGTGGCGGAGCACCAAACCAGCCTGCGGCCATATCCTTGTCCATGGAGTTCTTCATCAGTTCGCCAATCTGGGCGCCGGTGAAAATGAGATTCTCCTCGAACAGTTTGACTGGAATCTCCAGATCGTCAGCGACCCGCTTGTAACGGGCGTACTCCATGGAGTGACACCCCATGCAGTAATTGGTGAACATTGCAGCACCACGCTGCAGGGATGCCTTGTCTGTGTGATCCGTCTCGATGTGATCAAGCGGAACGCCAGCAACGGCTGCCAGCCCGAGAACCGGCAGGAATGCGATGAAAAGACCAAAAATCAGCTTTCTCATTATCCTGTCACCCTCTCTGGTACTGGCTTGGTTTTCTCCATGCGCGTATAGAACGGCATCAGAATGAAGTAGAGGAAGTACACGGCTGTCAGAATCTGGGCAACAATGATACGACCTTCGGTTGTAGGCACAAGGCCAAGATAGCCGAGAACAACGAAGCTTATTGCGAACAGCGCCAGTGCAATCTTGCTCAGCCACCCCTTGTAGCGGATGGAGCGCACCGGGCTTCTGTCCAGCCAGGGCAAAACAAACAGGATCGCAATCGCACCGCCCATGACAACCACACCCCAGAACTTCGCCGGCAACCCGAAGAGATCAATCGTGACCGCGCGCAACATGGCGTAGAAAGGCGTGAAGTACCAGACAGGCGCAATATGCGCAGGCGTTTTCAGTGCATTGGCAGGCTCAAAGTTCGGCTTCTCAATGAAGAGACCGCCCATCTCCGGGAAGAAGAACACCACAATAAAGAAGATAAAGAAGAATACCGCCACACCCACAAGATCGTGCACGGAGTAGTAAGGGTGGAACGGGATACCGTCTTTGGGAATACCGTTTTCATCCTTGTTCTTCTTGATCTCGATGCCGTCCGGGTTGTTGGAACCCACTTCATGCAAAGCAAGAATGTGGAGAACAACCAGGCCAAGCAGCACGATCGGAAGCGCAACCACGTGCAAGGCGAAGAAGCGGTTCAGGGTAATGCCGGAGATCAGGTAGTCACCACGAATCCACAGAGACAGATCTTCACCAATAACAGGGATGGCACCAAACAGGTTTACGATCACCTGCGCGCCCCAGTAGGACATCTGACCCCAAGGCAGCAGATAGCCCATGAAAGCTTCTGCCATCAGCACCAGGTAAATCAGCATGCCGAATAGCCAGATCAGCTCCCGCGGCTTCTGATAGGAGCCGTACATAAGGCCGCGGAACATGTGGAGATAAACCACAATGAAGAAAGCGGAGGCACCCGTGGAGTGCAGGTAGCGCAAGAGCCAACCCCACTGTACATCACGCATGATGTACTCAACGGAAGCAAACGCCCCCTCACCTGTCGGGTTGTAGCTCATGGTAAGCCAGATACCGGTTACCAACTGATTCACCAGTACAAGCATCGCCAGAGAACCGAAAAAATACCAGACGTTGAAGTTTTTCGGCGCATAATATTTTGCCAGGTGTTTATTCCAGGCATCCACAACTGGCAGACGTTCGTCCACCCAATTAAGAAGCTTCTGCATTACGCTGCCTCCGGATCAAGACCAATCGTGAGAGTCTCATCATCGTCGTAACGATAGGGTGGAACCTCCAGGTTCAGCGGAGCAGGCTGCGCTTTATAGACCCGGCCGGCCATATCGTAGCGGGAACCGTGACAAGGACAGAACAGACCACCCAACCACTCGCTACCCAGATCTGCCGGAGCCACGTCCGGACGATAGCTAGGCACACAACCCAGATGGGTACACAAACCAACCAGCACGGCGAACTCCGGCTTGATTGAGCGGTACTCATCACTGGCATAATCCGGCTGTTGCGGCTCTTCTGACTGGGGATCTCTTACCTTATCGTCGAGTTTTACAATATTATCCAGCATTTCCTGAGTACGGCGGATAATCCAGACCGGCTTACCTCGCCACTCAACGGTGATCTGCTGCCCCGGTTCAATCTTACTGATATTGACGGTTACCGGCGCACCAGCTGCTTCCGCTTTGGCACTGGGATTCCAGGATGCCACGAAAGGAACTGCTGCACCGACGACGCCGACTCCACCTACCGCTGCCGTAGCACCGATAAGAAACCGGCGCCGACCTTGGCTCACGTCGCCATTATTCATTATGGTTTTCTCCCATCAGGCGATGTCACAGCCCGCAAGAAAGCCGACAGTGTGCATCGAAAAGGACTTCACAATCCAAAAATATAAGCGTTCAAATGGTAATGAAATTACCATGTCCTTACAAGTCGGAAAGCCGCCACCAGAGCCTCTTCTCTGCTCCAGATCAATTTGACCATCATTGACCCTGAAACAAAAAAACCCGACCAAAATAGCCGGGTTTTCCTGAGATCTGCTCCAGCGAAACTTAACGCTTGGAGTACTGAGGACGCTTACGCGCCTTACGCAGACCAACTTTCTTACGCTCAACTTCACGAGCATCACGGGTTACATAACCCGCTTTACGCATCGCTGGGCGCAGAGTTTCGTCGTAATCCATCAGAGCGCGGGTCAGGCCGTGGCGAATAGCGCCCGCCTGGCCACTGATACCACCACCCTTTACGGTAATGTTGATATCAAAACGATCTGCAGACTCTGCTACAACCAGAGGTTGACGCACGATCATACGCAGCGTCTCACGACCGAAAAAATCTTCGATGGTGCGACCATTGATAGAAATATTACCGCTTCCCGGCTTGATAAACACCCGAGCCGTGGACGTTTTGCGGCGACCAGTACCGTAATTTTGTGCTACAGACATATCCGCCTTCCGTTAAATGTCGAGTTCTTTGGGCTGCTGGGCTGTATGAGGATGCTCAGCGCCGGCATAGATTTTCAGCTTCTTGAACATGGCACGACCAAGCGGGCCTTTCGGAAGCATGCCTTTTACAGACTTCTGAATAACCTGCTCAGGCGCCTTGTCGACCAGCTTCTCGAAGCTGATAGATTTGATTCCACCCGGAAAGCCGGTATGACTGTAGTACATCTTGTCAGATGCCTTGTTGCCGGTAACCCGCACCTGGCCCGCATTGATAACAACAATGTAATCGCCAGTGTCTACATGAGGGGTGTACTCAGGCTTATGCTTGCCCCGCAGACGACGGGCGATTTCGGTTGACAGACGACCCAGCGTCTTGCCGGCTGCGTCTACAACGTACCAGTCACGTTTTACGGTTTCTGGTTTCGCACTCAGAGTCTTCATTGATTCCGCCTTGAACGCTATAAAAAGAAACGTTAAAAACCGCCACCGGAAAGTGTAGTACACCCGGAGGAGGTTCTGTACCTGTAATTTGATCGGCAGTGACACTATTCGGGGCTGAGATAGTGGCATCGCCTTGAAAAGCCAGGGCGCGAAGTATACTCGAACGATTTTTTAAATCCAACCCCACACTGCACTGTTTTATGATTCCTTTACTGCCATAACGCCGCACCGTATAGCGCCTCCGTGTTTGAAAATAACGCAGAGGCCAGATATTCCGGTTGTTCACCACGGATTTCCGCAAGACATTCAAGTATCTGACGCAAATAAACCGGTGAGTTATCGCCAGCTGCCACGCCTAGCGGCGCCATGTCTGGGGCATCCGTTTCAAGCACCAGACTCTCGAGAGGCAAGCGTGCAACGGTCTCCCGCGTTTTGCGTGCTCGTGGATGCGTAATTACCCCTCCCACCCCGATAAAGCACCCTTGATCGATCAGCTTTGTTGCCTGCTGGTAACTACCGGAGAAACCATGCAGCAGAGCCTTGCCGCTCCAGTTCCTGCGCCTGAGTGTGGCATGAACCTCATCGTGGGCCCTCACCGAGTGGATAACCAGTGGATAGTCGAGCTTCGATGCCAACTCAATCTGCGCTTCAAACCAGGGGCGCTGAGCAGTCAACTCACCATGCAGCCGATCCAGCCCACATTCGCCAACGGCTATGCAGCAATCGGGCTGTCTGCTTAATAGCTGCTCCAGAGCGTCCAGATCCTCGGTGGAATGTTCGGCGACAAACCACGGATGAATGCCGAGACAGTAAAACAGGCCCGAATATGCCAGAGCCGTATTACAGACGCGCTCCCAATCCGGGCGGCGTACACCGGGGATAACCAGGCCGACAACCCCAGCCTGCGAAGCAGCCTCAAGCTCGCTGACCCGGCGACCTTCGAACCTTGGAAAGTCAAAGTGACAATGGGCATCAACCAGTTTCAAAGCTACCTCCATCCACTACCGGATCAATGCTCCCGGGTTTTGTGGAACTCCACGTCTGGATATCGCTCCTGAGCAAGATTCAGGTTTACCATGGTTGGCGCGATATACGCGAGTCGGTCACCGCCATCGAGCGCCAGATTGTCGTTATTCTTTCGTTGGAATTCATCCAGCTTGCGATCATCCGGACACGTTACCCAGCGTGCGGTTGCGACATTGATAGGCTCATAAACAGCTTCGACCTTGTACTCAGTCCTGAGGCGACTGACCACTACATCGAACTGCAGGACACCAACTGCCCCAACAATCAGATCGTTGTTGCGCAGTGGCCGGAAGACCTGCACGGCACCCTCCTCAGAAAGCTGTATCAACCCCTTCTGGAGCTGCTTCGCCTTCAGCGGGTCTTTCAGCCGTATACGGCGGAACAGCTCCGGCGCAAAATTGGGAATGCCGGTAAATTTCATGTCTTCGCCGGCAGTAAACGTATCCCCTAACTGAATCGTGCCGTGATTGTGCAGACCAATAATATCGCCTGCATAGGCTTCCTCAGCATGCGCACGATCACCGGCCATAAACGTCAAGGCATCAGAGAAGCGCACTTCCTTTGCGATCCGCACATGTCGGGCCTTCATGCCTTGGGCATATTTACCAGACACAATTCGCATAAACGCAACTCTGTCCCGATGTTGAGGGTCCATGTTGGCCTGAATTTTAAAAACAAAGCCAGTGAAAGCTTCATCATCAGGCTGTACCAGCCTCTGGTCCGTTTCCCGAGGCTGAGGCGCGGGAGCCCAATCAATAAGCCCGTCCAGCATGTGATCGACGCCGAAGTTACCTAGCGCCGTACCAAAGAACACCGGAGTCAGCTCACCCGCCAAAAACGCCTCAAGATCAAACTCATGGGACGCGCCCTTCACCAGCTCAACTTCATCCCGCAAATCACTCGCGTAACCACCGAGGGCAGTATCGAGCTCGGGATTGTCCAGTCCGCTAATTACCCGGACGTCCTGAATAGCGTGGCCCTGGCCGCCCTGATACAGAATTACCTCATCACGTAGCAGGTGGTAAACGCCTTTGAAGCTTTTACCCATACCAATAGGCCAGGTAATAGGCGCGCAGGCAATTTTCAGAACATCTTCCACTTCATCCATAAGCTCTACCGGATCACGGGTCTCACGATCCAGCTTGTTCATGAAAGTCAGAATAGGTGTGTCCCGGAGCCGGGTCACCTCCATCAGTTTGATCGTACGCTCCTCAACACCTTTTGCGCTGTCGATAACCATCAGGCAGGAATCGACTGCCGTCAGTGTGCGATAGGTATCCTCAGAGAAATCCTCGTGGCCCGGGGTATCCAGCAGGTTCACCAGTTTGCCACCGTAAGGAAATTGCATCACGGATGTGGTTACCGAGATACCTCGCTCCTTCTCCATCTCCATCCAGTCAGACTTCGCGTGCTGACCGGATTTTTTCCCCTTGACCGTACCCGCCCTCTGTATAGCATGCCCAAACAGAAGGACTTTCTCGGTAATCGTGGTTTTACCAGCGTCCGGGTGAGAGATGATTGCAAAGGTGCGGCGTTTAGCCACTTCCTGGGAAAGGTGAGACATTGTCGAAAAGAAACCTGCGTCAGATGTTCGTAAAAGGCAGCCATTATAGGGGCTAAGGGGTCATTACGCGAACAGAAGCAACAACCGTCAAGACTGCAGCAACAGCGTCATTATTCGGGCATCTTCACGCCCGGAAGCAGCGGGATAGTACCCTGGGCGACGACCTGTTTCCTCAAAGCCCTCCGCGCGATAGAGCTTGCTTGCAACTTTGTTGCTCAACCGCACTTCGAGGATAACCTGATTCATACTCTCGCGGGCTGCCTCTGTACGAAGGTGACGCAACAGGAACCTTCCCGCCCCCAGGCCGCGATATCCGGGATGAACACAAAGGTTCAGGAGCTGCACCTCATCCAGCACATAGGACACTACGACATATCCAATTAACGAACCGCCCTGGCAAGCTCCCCATAAACGGTAGCTCGGTTTGAAACAGTCCAGAAAGATTCCTTCGGTCCAGGGATGGGAGTACCCCTGCCGCTCAATATCCAAAATTTCGGGTAAATCCTCCGGCTCCAAAGGCCGTATTATCAAACCAGCCCCCGAGGCATCGCGGTATGAGCCCTCCTTTTTTCGCATCAGGCTCTGACCAACGGTTTCAGCTGTTCCCATAGAGAGCGCTTGGAGTCTGGATTACTGGCAAGCTCGGCCAGAGAATACTCAAACTCTATATCGGGAGAACGCTCAAGTGCATCTGCCAACCAGCCGTCACACCCGGCGTCCATATCAGCACAGCCGATACGGCCCAGAATAATCACTTTCTTGTGGGCAGAGCCTCCCAGCACATGTTTCATAACGGACATCAGGTCAGCAACAGAGCCACCTGCCACAAGGCGATTATTGAAGACCGGCCACTGGACCCATTCCGCAGCTTTTGTCTGCACCTCCCCCAGGCTCTTCAATATGTTTACAGCGAGCGTCTCCTGCAAACGAAGGCTCGCTTCCTTGGATATAGCGGCTATCAGGATGTGACGCTCACCGGAAAATACGCCAATGCTCAGGCTGAACGCCTTACCTGGCTGTACGTGAGGAGCCTGAGTCGGCGCAGCATTGTCTTGTTCATCACCCAACTTCAACTCTGCGTCTACCGAAGGCTTCTGAACTGGCAGTTCCTTGTCCGATATGTCCCCGTTTTTATCCTCCATCAACGCCTGAAGGCTGGCAATTCGCCGCGCTCCGCGCTGATCGGGTTGGGGTGGCAAGGGCGCCGAGCGGGAGGGGACTGCTTTTGCAGGAGTTGAAGCAACCTTACCGTGAATCTCGACTAACGGCTGAATCAGCTCATCCGGTTCCGGAAACATGAACCCAGGGCTGGGTGCGGCACCCGGCAGGGCTTCACGGGCATACCACATGCGAATGCCTGCAACACCGAGATAGAACTGTCTCTGCGCTTCAGTGCGTATCATTTAAACCACCCACCGACCCCCGATATGGGCGGAAGGCTCCGAATAATTCAAACATCCGCCACCTGGGGATGCTGCCGGATACCACCGCGACTGATCAGGTTAAGGGCTTCGATGTAGGCTTTGGCCGACGCAATAATAATATCTGTATCGGCGCCCACCCCGTTTACGATTCGGCCACCACGCTCCAGCCGGACAGTTACCTCGCCTTGCGCGTCTGTGCCACTGGTGATGTTGTTCACCGAGTAGAGCTGCAGATTACAACCCGAATCGACAAGCGACTCGATGGCCTTGAATGTTGCGTCGACTGGACCACTGCCCTCAGCCCCTACTTGGTGTTCTTTTCCATCCATCGTAAGTGTCATGTTTGCCTTGGGCACTACCCCGGTTTCAGAGCAAACCTGGAGGCAAACCAGCCCATACCGACCGTCTTCATCCTTTTGCCGAGTGTCGCTGGCAATCGCCTGCAGGTCTTCATCAAAGATTTCATGCTTCAGGTCAGCCAGAGCCTTGAAGCGGGTGAACGCCTCGTTAAGTTCGGTCTCGGTTTCAAACTGAATACCCAGCTCAAGCAAGCGTGTCCGGAATGCGTTGCGCCCGGAATGCTTGCCCAACACGAGGCTATTGGTATGCCAGCCGACATCCTCCGCTCGCATTATTTCGTACGTTTCGCGATGCTTGAGCACGCCATCCTGATGAATACCGGATTCGTGGGCAAAAGCGTTCGCTCCAACAATGGCCTTGTTCGGCTGCACCGGAAAACCGGTAATAGTAGAGACGAGTCTTGAAGACGGAACTATGTGACGGGCGTCTATCCGGGTATCAATGTTGAACAGGTCCTGCCGGGTACGAACTGCCATCACGATCTCTTCCAGAGAGGCATTGCCGGCACGCTCGCCCAAGCCGTTAATTGTACACTCTACCTGTCGGGCTCCACGTGCTACTGCGGCGAGTGAGTTGGCAACGGCAAGCCCCAGATCATTGTGGCAATGTACGGAAAATATGGCTTTATCCGCATTCGGGATGCGGTTGAGCAACTGATGAACAGTTTCAGCAAACTGCTCCGGAATCGCATAACCGACGGTGTCAGGAATGTTGATTGTATTGGCGCCAGCGTCAATCGCTGCTTCAATGATTCGACAGAGAAAATCCAGTTCAGAGCGACCAGCATCCTCACAGGAGAACTCAACGTCATCAACATGGCTGCGCGCGCGCTTTACAGACCGGACAGCCTGCTCAATAACCTCGTCCGGTTGCATCTGTAGCTTGTGCTGCATATGAATAGGAGATGTAGCAATAAACGTATGGATACGGCCGCGTTCCGCCGGTCGAATCGCCTCAGCTGCTCGATCAATGTCTTTATCCAAGGCCCTTGCAAGGCTGCAAATCGTTGAGCCTTTGATGGTTTCAGCAATGGATTTAACGGCTTCAAAATCACCCTGGCTTGCAATTGCAAACCCGGCCTCTATGACGTCCACGCGAAGCTTCTCAAGTGCCTTGGCGATCCGAAGCTTCTCCGCCTTGTTCATGGTGGCACCAGGGCTTTGCTCGCCATCCCGGAGTGTCGTATCAAATATGACCAGATGATCGTTGCCAGACATTGAGGTGCTCCATATCGCATTTGATTTTATGGAAAACAGTATATCACCGGGAGGTATGAGGAGCAGCGTTCCGCTGCCTGGCGAGTCGATTTTCAGACAAAAAAAAGCCCCGGCAGCAACGCTGTCGGGGCGATTCTAATTAAGAGTCTGACGATGACCTACTCTCACATGGGCAAATGCCACACTACCATCGGCGCAGGCCTGTTTCACTTCTGAGTTCGGGATGGGATCAGGTGGTTCCAAGCCGCTATAGTCGTCAGACAAAACGGTTGATCACTG
>JAGPVT010000195.1 GCA_018066865.1 Marinobacter sp.
CAGTGATCAACCGTTTTGTCTGACGACTATAGCGGCTTGGAACCACCTGATCCCATCCCGAACTCAGAAGTGAAACAGGCCTGCGCCGATGGTAGTGTGGCATTTGCCCATGTGAGAGTAGGTCATCGTCAGACTCTTAATACCAAAACCCCAGCTTCTAACGAGGCTGGGGTTTTTTCGTTTTGTCTCATGGAAGCCAGATTTCGAAAACACCACCACCAAGGTGCCCGCCATTGTGGAGCTTGATGTAGCCCGTTCGTTCTCCCTCGCTGTGAAGATCCGCCACCGCAGAAACAAAGAACAGCCCCAGGCTTGTGCTGCCTGTGTTGAAGTCCAGCGATTTGAAACTCAGCGTTCCTGTGTGCTGCATATTCTCAGGGTACCCCTCACCATCATCTTCTACCCCGATAACGAGAAAGCCATCACGCTCGCTGGCCGTTAGCCTGATACTGGTTTTGGTGTACCGGATCGCATTATTGATCGTGTTATTCAGTGCGCCAGTCAGCAGGTCAGCATCAAAAAAGCCGTTTATCTCGTCAGCGTCAATGGAGCATTTTATATTCAGGCCTTCGAGAAGCGGTGTGTGTCGGGAAAGGTGTTCGGACAGGAAGTCAGGAACAAAATGCTCTTCTATGTGTGCAGAAAGGTTGTTTTCACCCAGCCTGTAAATCCCCAGAAGCTGCACGAGGTCATTGTGTATCCGCTCAGCTTCATACTGGAGGGTGTTGAACCTGGAAGAGTCGTTCAGTTTATCTGCGTTCTCAGCTCTCAGTTCATCGAGGGAGTTGAGTAGCATCCCAAGTGAGTTCTTCATGTCGTGCACGGCCAGAGCAAGAACCATGGAGAAGTCGATATTCCGGTTTTTCATAGGTTCAGTGCCTTCAGTTTTCGTTGCAAAGCAAGGTAGCGTCGGTATTGTCCATGCTGCTCCGGCAGGCCGGCCAGATGACTCAGGTGCTGCTGACAGCGTTCCAGTAGGTCCTTGTTACTGGTGTTGCCCTCGTACTCTTTCATTAGTACTTGGACCTGATTGAGATTAAGGGCCGGGTGATCCGGTATCATTTCCAGTGCTTTTGTAAAAATGTTTGCGGCTTCCTTGAGGTCGCCCGACTCAAAGGCCTTTATTCCGTCCCGGTTCAGACGACGTGCCTTGACCTTCATGCGAAAACCAACGGGTTCATCCAGCAGGCTTTCGATCTTTCTCAGGGTGGGAGGACTTTCCCTGAACTGTTCGGCCAGTCCTCCCAATAGCGCCTGGGCTTCCTCCCCGTAGCCAAGGCGGAAAAGTGTTTTTGCATAGTCCAGGCTAGTTTCCAGGTCCGGAGCAGAGGCGTTTTTCAGTTCCGGCCGGATACCCTCAAGCATTGCTTTAGCTTTTTGCACTTTCTCCTGGCCTGCGTAGAGCCGGCATTGGACAATCTGACTACGAAGGGCGAGGCCATCATTGTCGGGAAATCGTTTCTCCATATTGCCAAGAACTGAAAAGGCATCGTTCGCAAGTGCTGCCCCCTCTATTCCTGTATCGCCTTCGCTGAGGTCGCAGAGGGTATGGCTGAGAGCGAGATAATGCTGTGGACTATCGTGAATCGAGTGTGTCCCGAGATTCACCGTGCGCCGCCATGCCTCGGCGGCAGTATCCATGTCCTGGTTTGACTCAGCCAGCTCAGCCAGATGCTTTTGGCGGAGAAGTGCATTTGGTGAGTAGTCAGTCGCCCGTTCAAGAATCTTCTGCGCCAACCCAGGCTTGTTCTGGCGCTCAAGGCCTTCTGCCAGAAGGTCATAGGCTTCCATATAGTCTGGGTGGCCGGCAATCAGGTGCTGTAGACTCTCGACCGCCTCATCGTGGCGCTGACTAGCCAGCAATACTTTGCTGCGCCCGAATCGCGCCCAGGACAGCTCGCGTTGGGAGAGTACATCGTCATACACTTTGATGGCGTGGGAAAGATCACCTAGCAGGAAGTAAAGCTCCCCGAGAGTTTTCATGAGCCATGTTTTATAGCGTGGTAACCGAGTGAGAGCCTGCAAGCAGAGTGAGATGGCTTCAGGATAGTTTTCCCGGTCGATCTCACGATTAATCGGAAGCAGGGCGTTTCGCTGGCTGATCAGGCTGCCCAGACGTTTGTCCAGCATGGTGCGGTTGATTGGCTTTGTAAGGTAGGCGTCCGGCTGGTATTCACGAGCGCCCATAACCATTTCTCTCGACGTTTCCGAGGTCACCATAAGAAACAGTGATGAGCGTTTGAGAAGCTTCTTGTGCCGAAGCTCTTCCAGAATATGCTGGCCGTTCTTGCCTTCCCCGAGATTGTAGTCACACAGCACCACATCAACGTGATTATAAGTGCAGTACTGCACGGCGGGTCTGGCGTGTGCGACCAGTTCTATATTGTCGGCGCCGCAGCTGCGAAGCATATGGCGCATAGAGAGCCGGAAATTTTCAAAGTCGTCTATCACCAGATAAGCGAGCTTCCCAAATGCGCTTGTGGCAGACGAGGACTTGTTATCAGGAACGCTCATGAGCGTTTGTGTTTCAGCAGTTTGTTCACTAAAGCTCTCAGGGCGGCAGGTTTAACTGGCTTGTAAAGAATCTGGTAACCTCGCTCGATTGCGTCGTCGCGGACGTCTGTCGCCATATATCCGGTTATCAGTATGCCCGGAATATCATGCCCAACTGCGCTGCGTATTGCGTCCATTGCATCCAACCCATTCCTGTCATCGTCGAGCTGATAGTCCGCAACTATGATATCGGGTTGTTCACCCTGCAGCTGTCTCAGTGCGTCTTCGAGGCTTTGAGCCGCTGTTACATCGCATTTCCAGTTTCCAAGAAGAGCCACCATACCCTGCAAAATTGCAGGGTCGTTGTCGATGCAGAGTACACTCAAGCCGCCGAGGCTGGAGACTCGTCGGGAGCTGGTGGCAGCAGTCTCAGCGGTCTGATACGCCTGATCCGCCGGTGCGAGTGGAACGGTTATCCCAAACACGCTTCCTTTACCCTGAACTGATTCGACACTTACGGGGTGAGTCAGCATGCCGCTTATCCGGTCTACGATTGCCAAGCCAAGCCCAAGTCCTTTTTTGTCCCGGCCGTGTTGAAAACGCCGAAATTCCTCGAAAATAAAGGCCAGTTGGTCTTCGGGTATGCCAGGGCCAGTATCCCATACTTCTATGCGCAGATACCCTTTGAGGCGGCGGCAACCGAGCAGGATTTTTCCTTCCGGGGTGTAGCGTATAGCATTGGACAGGAAGTTTTGTACTACGCGGCGCAACAGTTTTGCGTCTGACCGAATCCAGGCACTGCTGGGCACGACGTGGAGCTTCAGTCCCTGGTCTTCCGCAATGGCCGTAAAGTCGGTGGCCAGGTGGCGCATAATATCGTTAATCGGAAACACGCCAATGTCTGGCTCCAGAGCTCCTGCATCAAGCTTGGAAATGTCGAGCAGGGTGCTGATGATCTCTTCTGCTGCGCCGAGTGAGCTGTCGATATGATCCACGAGCTCTTTGTTCTCGGCATTATTGGCCTTCCCGGCAAGCGCGGAGGTAAACAGTCGCGCCGCATTGAGTGGCTGCAGAAGATCGTGGCTGGCTGACGCAAGAAAGCGGGTTTTACTCTGGTTTGCCTGCTCTGCAACGGATTTGGCTTTGAGCATTTGCTCGTTGATAACCTGCAGCTCCTGTGTGCGTTCTTTAACCCGCTGCTCAAGATAGATATTGGTTTCTTTAAGCGCTTGCTCGGTGCGGCGCATCGCCGTAATGTCCTGGAATGTGGTTACATATCCCCCGCCGGGGATCGGGCTGCCATCTACCCGAACAACGGTACCGTCTGGCCGCTGGCGCTCGTAAGAAATGGGTTGCCCTTCGCGCATGCTGGCGTAGTGATTGGTAATGATTTCATCAATACGCCGAGCCGGCAGGTTGGCATTGGTGAGGTTGTAGCGCATCAGGTCTTCAGCAGGGCGACCAACTCTTACAAACCCTTTGGGGTAGGTGAAGAGCTCGAGGTAGCGATGGTTCCAGACCACAAGCTGTTGCTGCTGATTGACCACGGAAACACCAAGGCTGATGTTCTCTATGGCTGACTGCAGCAGCTCCCGGCTGAATGTCATGGCTTGTGATGCTTCATCAACAATGCTGACTACATCTTCAATCTGCATGTCGCGACCCGTGAGGGTCGATTCCAGAACCACCCGGGCTGTAGACGCGCCGATCACAGAGGCTAGCTGGCGCTCTATGTATTTCATCAGGTGAGAGGAAGCCGGGCGATGCGGGTGAAGTCTTATGGCATTACGCCGTCCGTAATTACGGAAAATGGCTTCAGAGCGCTCCTCTCCCATGAACCTGTCCGTAAGGGCTTGCAGGTCTGAGGTGAGTATTTCGCCCTGCCAGCTCTGATGCTGAACCGTATCGCCTTTTGGGTGAGGGTCGTGAAAGAATGAGGCTATCTGGATTTTCTCGCGTACCCGTTGGCGAGTTACTAGTGAGAGTGTTATATAAACCAGCGTATTGATGCCCAGGCTCCAGACAATGCCATGGCTGGTCTGGTCGAGTTCCAGTCCGAACAATGCCGTTGGCCTTGTCCAGCTCAAGCCCCAGAGGCCCTTGTTAATCAGAGAATCGGTAAACCAGCCTGTTGACGCCAGCGCAGGGAGCAGTAATGTGTAGCACCACATCAGGAAGCCCAGTCCGAGGCCCCAGGTTGCTCCTGTGGCATTTCCGCGTCGCCAAAGGATGCCACCCACCAACGCCGGCCCGAATTGCGCGGCTGCGGCAAAAGACAGAAGCCCGAATGACGTCAGGCTATAGTCCTCACCTGCCATCCGGTAAAAACCGTAGGCCGTAAGCAGAACGACAAAAATGGCTACTCTGCGGATGCCGAGCAACAAGGAGCTCAGATCCGCCTGACGGTTCATTCTTGGCCGGAAAAACTTGAGCAGTGCCGGCATGATTATTTCATTGCTCACCATCGTTGCAATTGCGACGGAACAGACAATAACCATGGCTGCAGCTGCGGACCCACCACCGAGGAATGCGAGGATGGCGAGCCATTCTTTCCCAGCCATGATGGGCAACTGAAGAATAAGAATATCCGGGTTGCCAGTCATGGCCTCCGGAGCGAGTAGGCCAGCTGCCGCAATGGGTAATACGAAGGCACTGGCCACAACGAGATAAATCGGCATAGCCCAGCGAGCAACTTCGAAATCTCGGGGGTCGGCATTCTCGACCACCATAACGTGAAATTGTCGTGGCAGGCAGATAATGGCGAGCATGGCAACGAGTGTCTGGGTTATGAATGCTGGAGCTTCAATGGCATCTGTTGTCAGAGTGCCAATCAGATCGGCCTGCCTGATATTTGTGAGTAGATCACCAAAGCCGCTATATAGCCCGTATCCGACAAACAGTCCAACGGCTATGAAAGCAACGAGCTTGATTAGTGATTCGAAGGCGACGGCCTGAATCATGCCGCGATGATGCTCTGTAGATTCCAGATGGCGAGTGCCAAAAAGCACGGTGAATACGGTCAGAGCCAGGGTTATATACCAGGCCGCATCGTTCCAGGCTGCGGTACCCAGCTGCCCCACACCAGTGCCCGTGTCGGATAGCACGCTGAACCCCATTGCGATAGCTTTAAGCTGAAGTGCGATGTAGGGCACGCTGCCAATCAGCGCGAAGGCTGCGATCATGGCGGCCAGCAGTTGGGATTTGCCATACCGGGAGGCGATGAAGTCTGCTATGGACGTGCTGTTATTGCGTTTGCTTATGTGAATGATCCGGCGCAGCAGCGGCGCGCCAAAAACGAAAACCAGCAAGGGTCCAAGATAGATTGGTAAAAATCCCAGCCCTTCCTGCGTAGCCCGGCCGACAGCACCGTAGAATGTCCAGGAGGTGAAGTAGACCGCTAGTGACAGTGAGTAAACCTGTGTTCGTGCCAGACGCCTGCGATAAAGCCCGGGGTGTTTATCACCTGCCCAGGCGATGATAAACAGGATCGAAATGTAGGTGATGGAAATTAAAACCAGCAGCCAGACACTAATCATATCTATACATTTCCGTCAGGTGGGTGGTTTACCTGGCGCCGTTACTGAAACATCAGCCGGAGCATACAGCTGAGAACAGTGGGTCGCTTAGGTTCAGAACCTTGAGGTTGTCGACCCGGGGTGTTCCATCAGAGCCGATAGGGACGACCTCACGGGATGCGCAGTTAATGATGTGAACCCTGTGTGAAACTGTGTCGGTCAGCTTCTGTTCAAAGCGGTAGAGCGTGAACCGAATGATGTCCGGGTTGCCAGTGTCCTGAGCAATGCTGTCCGTATCCACCGTGGAAAATGCGGTTACGTATGGGTAAACCAGTGACCAGGGGCGCCAGAATATACCTCGGCTTTCTGTACTTACGACCACAGCCTCATCTGGGAGGCGTGACTGCTTATGATCAAACCAGATGTACTCGCCGTAGATCAGATAGCCAAGCATGCCTGCGCCAGCAAATACCGGAATAATCCACTTAGGCGCCATATTGCGGGTAGCGGCCCGGATTGCCAGAGCGATACCGGCAGCGCCCAGTCCACAAAATACGGTGGCGACAAGAGTCCAGAACATAAATGCGTTTCCTTAAAAAAGAACGGGCTTCCTCAAAGAGGAAGCCCGTCCAGTAGCAGCCTGTCAGCTCAATGAGCGAACCAGGCCGGGTTGTTGCTTAGTGGTCTTGAGCTTGTGCCGCACCGCGAGGGTAACGAACGCTTTCAACCAGTTCCTGAATCTCAACGGGCGGCTCTTCAGTTGCATTGGATACAGCGAAGGCTACCGCAAAGTTGACCAAGGCGCCAATCGCACCGATCGACAGTGGAGAGATGCCGAATACCCAGTTCGCCGGAGTGTCTGCAAGGTTCGCAGTGCCCGGAATAAAGAGCCAGCCCTTGTACACGAAGATGTACGTCAGAGTGAACGCCAAGCCGCACAACATACCTGCAATGGCGCCGGTATTGTTAACACGCTTGGAGAAGATACCCATCATCAGAGTCGGGAACAGTGATGCCGCTGCAATACCGAAGGCCAGAGCAACCACCTGCGCTGCGAACCCCGGAGGATTGGCACCAAGGTATGTCGCCACAACAATTGTAACGGCCATGGAGATACGGGCTGCCAGCAACTCGCCTTTCTCCGTAATACCCGGATTGATTGAACCTTTGATCAAATCGTGGCTGATTGCCGAGGATATAGCCAGCAACAGGCCTGCTGCGGTCGATAGTGCAGCCGCCAGACCACCTGCGGCTATCAGCCCGATAACCCAGCCGGGAAGGTTGGCAATTTCCGGGTTGGCCAGTACCAGGATGTCACGGTTTACGTCCAGCTCATTGCCTTTCCAGCCGCGAGCATCGGCTTCAGCCTGAAAGGATGGAGCATCGTTGTAAAGCTGAATGCGACCGTCTTCGTTCTTATCAACGAACTTGATCAAACCCGTGACTTCCCACTCTTTGACCCACTGCGGGCGATTGTCATATTCAATCGGTTCGGCAGCGGTACCATCCGGATAAATGGTTGTCATCAGGTTCAGTCGAGCCATGGACGCAACAGCCGGGGCCGTAAGGTACAGCAGCGCGATGAACACCAGGGCCCAGCCAGCTGACCAGCGAGCATCAGCAACCTTGGGAACCGTGAAGAAGCGGATGATAACGTGAGGAAGACCAGCGGTACCGATCATCAGCGTCAGAGTAAACAGCACCATATTCAGCTTGTTATCGATGTCCGCAGTGTACTCGTTAAAGCCAACGTCAGTAATTATCTGGTTCAGCTTATCGAGGATCGGCATTCCGGAATCGATGTGCGTGGAGAACAAACCCAGTGCCGGAATCGGGTTGCCAGTCAGTTGCATCGAAATGAACACCGCTGGAATGGTGTAGGCAATGATCAGCACAACGTACTGGGCAACCTGTGTGTAGGTGATGCCTTTCATGCCGCCAAGCACGGAGTAGATGAAGATTACGACAGCGGCGATTATCAGGCCTGTTGTTGAATCAACCTCCAGGAAGCGGGAGAAGGCTACACCGGCACCGGCCATCTGGCCGATAACGTAGGTCAATGATGCAACGATCAGACAGATAACCGCAACCAGGCGGGCGTTCTTGCTGTAGAAACGGTCACCGATAAACTCCGGAACCGTAAACTTGCCGAATTTACGCAGGTATGGCGCCAGAAGCATGGCCAGCAGAACGTAGCCGCCAGTCCACCCCATAAGGTAGGTTGAGGCTCCATAGCCACTGGCAGCAATAAGACCCGCCATGGAGATAAAGGATGCCGCAGACATCCAGTCAGCACCAATCGCCATACCGTTGGTGATCGGGTGTACGCCGCCGCCGGCAACGTAGAAGTCCTTCGTGCTTCCGGCCCTGGCCCAGATAGCAATGAGAATGTAGATCAGGAAAGACCCGCCCACAAACATGATATTGATTCCAAATTGGCTCATACGCTTATTCCTCGTCCACGCCGAATTGTTTATCGAGCCTGTTCATGCGCCACGCGTAGTGGAAGATCAACCCAATGAACGTAAGAATGGAGCCCTGTTGCGCGAACCAGAAGCCCAGGTCCGTGCCGCCGATGGGAATACCGGCAAGCATGGGGCGCAAAATGATTGCAAAACCGTAAGAAACCAGGGCCCAGACAATCAGGCTCCCGAATATAAGGCGAAGATTCGCCTTCCAGTACTTTTCAGCGTCGTAACTATGCCCTGACATAGGATTACTCCTGTCTTGTTGTTGTTGATCTATCGTGGTGTTTTGGTGAGCTGAGCGAGACAGAGAATTTATTATTCATATTGGTACTTCCCCTACTTGTCCTCTTTTAAGACTTTACCTGTCAATCGATTTATAGATATTGGCAAAAAGTCTAATTCTTGGGGATTTGCTGTGACGGGCGTCTGTTTTTCAGGGGTTTCAGATACTTGGACTACATGCGGTGTATGTTTTTCAGTCGGCGTTGGTACCGCAGTTTGTCGTGCAGTTCCCTGAGGGTTTTAAGGCCGTTTTTGTGAGCTTTGTTCATGGCAATGAGTGTCAGTTCTGCGGTAGCCAGAGCATCTGAAGCTGCGTGGTGTCTTGCGCTGACCTCCAGGCCAAAATGGTCAGCCCAATTATCCAGGCCTTTGCCATCGGTAAGGGCGTCCGGGAAAAACGCGGGCAAGATGTCTGCTACGTCCATCCAGGTATGGTTTTGGGTGTAGCCAAGCTCAGCCTTCAGGGTTTTTTCCAGAAACTTCTGGTCGAACGCCGAGTGGTAAGCAAGTACCGGGTCGCCATTCATCCACTCCAGAAGAAAAAGCAGGGCATCTTCGGTCTCATGCCCCTGGGTAAGCGCTTCCGTCCCTATACCGTGAATCAGTACCGTTTTGGTGATATCCAGTTCGGGGCGGCGCAGAACCAGGTCAAACTGATCGCTGAGGTCAATTGCGCCGCCGTTGATAGCGACCGCGCCAACGGCTATGACTTCATCCTTGTTCGGATGCAATCCTGTGGTTTCAAGGTCCAGAACAATCAAGCGGCATTCAGACAGCAACTGATCGCCCGGGCTTTTGGGGTTGGGTGTATTCTCTGGCGCCATTTTGCCGGTCAGGCCCTTACGGCGACGTTCAATCCACTGTCTGATCTGTTCCAACATGGGGCGGCAGCCTGGATTCAGAGTTGGTAGGTAACTTCGAGTTTCTGTTGCAGGCGCTGAGCCTGGCGGAACGACTCACGGAGTATGCGCCGGTCCAGCGGGTTCAGGTCGTCCGGATCTATGTAGTTGGTGAGCTCTTCGCCCCGCTCGAGTATTTCCTGGTGTGATCGCATGCGAATGGCCTGAATCAGGCTGTAAGCATCTTTCCACGCTGCAGCATCTTTTGCGTCAAAGACGTTTTTTTGGACAAGATCGTCCATCCTCTCAAGCGTATTTGCGCTTTTCACGCCGTTGGCTAGCGCAAAAACGCGTACTGCCTCAACAAAAGGTGCGAGGCCCTGACGCTTCAGATCGAGGCCGTGTTTCTTGCCTTCGGACACAAAGCGAAAGTTCCGGAACATAGTCAGCGCCGGTTTTCTCCGGAACGCGTTACTAGCCAGCATCTTCTGAAACAGAGCATTCTTGCGAACCCGTGTTGACACCCTGTCCAGCAGTTCGTCCAAGTGCTCCTTGGGCCCGAACACGGCGCGCATATCGAGGAAAATGGAGGAATAGACAAGATTCTGTGGTGTGGATGCGTCAATGAAGCGGATAAACCAGTCATCCCATTCCCGGTCGCTCAGGCACAGCTTGGGGTTGCTGGCCATAATGTTTCCCTTGCACAGAGTAAAGCCGCATTCTGCAAGTTCGTCGTTGACTACACGGGCGAATGGCAACAGCTTTTCCCGGACCTGGTCTTCGGTCATGCCTTCCGGCGTCTGGAAAAGTATGCCGTTGTCCTGATCCGTCAAAAGAGTTTGCTCCTGCCGTCCTTCGCTGCCAAACGTCAGCCAGGTGAAGGGGATGCCGGGATCGTTTTTCTTGATGTTCAGCTCAAGTACCCGTCGCACAGTGACGTCATTGAGCGTAGTAATGATTTTTACAACCTGGCCGGAGTCTGCACCGTGAGCCATCATGGCATCTACCAGCCTGGACACGTCGGTGCGCAGGCTGACCAGAGTTCGTAGATGCGTTGCGGTGCCGATGGTGCGTGCGAGATTAACCAGATCGACTCGCTGCAGAGAAAACAGATCCCGCTCCGACACCATTCCTATCAGCTGTTCGTCTTCATCGACCACGCAAATGTGTGCGAAGTGGTGCTCGGCCATCAGCATGGCTGCGTCGAAGGCATCCGCCTGTGCTGTCAGGCAGCAGGGACCTTTCGTCATTATCTGGCGAACCGGTGAGTCCAGGGTGCAAGTCTCTTCTGCAATCATGGTACGCAGGTCGCGAAGGGTAAAAATACCGGTTGGGTGCCGGCTATCATCGGTGATGACAATGCTGCCAACATTGTTTTCGTGCATGCGGGCAACGGCTTTACGCACCGGCAGATCCGGAGAGCACACAATGGGGTTGCGATGAGCGTAGCGTTCGAGGGGCGTGCTCAGGGAAATGCTGGACCCTATGGATGCCATGGCGCCGGTCTGTATACGCTGGTTAACCTGATCCAGCAGGCTGCTGACACCGCGCAAGCAGAAATCACGGAATGGCTCGCTTTCGGAAATCAGGGTAACAAAGGTGTTCTGCTCTATGCTCAGGCAGAAGGTATCGCCGACGGCACGATGCAGTGTACGGGTGGGGCGCTCGCCTATGATGGCGGCTAACGGAAAACACTCTCCCTGACTGATCTCAAACGTGGTTTCTGTTTTTTCAGCTTTCTCGTTATGACGCTCGCCACGGATCCGTCCCTGTTTTACAACGTAAAACCTGTGAACGATACCGTCTTCAGCACAGAGAACGACATCGCCGTCTGCATAAAAGCGTAGCGTGGCGTGCTCAGCAAAGTGGGCGAGATGGTCGTCGTCCATGTTGGAGAAGGGTGCGTGCGCCTGCAGGAAACCCATGATGGATCGGGTATTCTGGGGGCGAGTGGTGTCCTGATTTGCTGCTGCCATTGCCGGTTCCACTTGGTCGTTATTATTGTCAATTAACAGTGTAGTTCAGGGGTGCGGGTGTTCACTCTACGATTTTGGTCGCACAGTGATGGTCATAACCTCGGACGATACTCCCGGTTTCTTTATGGAGAGCGTGCCGGGTGGTAAAGTTCTTCCATTCAACAGGTTATTGAAAGCACGGCCATGACTACCAAAAATGATCGCCTCAGTTTTCTTGAAGAAATGAAGGACGTCCGGCGCATCCGAAAACCCAATCGCGCCGAGATAACCACACCCCGTGAACTGACGCCCGGCCATCTGGAGCGTCAGCGTGCTGCTGTGGAAACTCCGCTCAGAGATGCTAACCCGCTCACCTCTGACATTGTCGACCCTTTAACGGCGCACGACATACTGTGCTGGCAACGCCCGGGTATTCAGCATGGGGTTTTTCGCAAATTCAGATTGGGGCAATACCCTATCGAAGCAAGGCTGGATCTGCATCGCATGACTGTCGAGCAGGCACGCCGGGAGGTATTCCGGTTTATTGGTGATTGTGTCCGGTATGGCTTGCGTACAGTCATCATTCTTCACGGAAAGGGAGAGCGCAATCCTGACGGGGTGGCTCAGCTCAAGAGTTACCTCGCGAAATGGCTGCCGGAGCTTTCCGAAGTGCTCGCGATTCATTCGGCCCAAAAACACCATGGTGGAACCGGCGCCGTCTATGTCATGGTGCGCAAAAGCGAGCGGGAAAAGCAGCTAAACCGAGAGGCCCAAGAGGGGCGTTAGTGCTTTATAAAGCTGCCAGAAACGACAATATCAAGTTTCAAGTCATTACTTGCTAAGGAGTTTTTCATGAAAAAAACGATATTGATGGTATTTGCGGTTCTGGTTCTGGCTGGCTGTCAGGATCGGGTAATCTGGGACGATAAAGGCAAAGTGGAAGGTGCGACGGAAAACCGGGAAATATGGGATACCAACGGGAAAATGAAAACCGGTGAGCGCAAGATCTGGGAGAACAAAGACGGCGAGAAAGTTGTCAAGTAAGGCGTTGTCAGGAAGTTTGCGTGCAAGTTGAGGAACAGATAAAACAACGAGCCAGGTGAACAGAACCAGGACGAATAGCGGGAGAGAGCAGGCATGGCATTGAGCCTTACAGTTAACGGCGAGCAGCGCTCGCTGGATATTGAGGGTGATACTCCTCTTTTGTGGGTATTGCGTGACGAACTGGGGCTCAAGGGCACCAAATTTGGTTGTGGTGTTGGCCTCTGTGGCGCCTGTACGGTGCACCTGAATGGGCAGCCGGTACGTTCCTGCTCAACATCAGTGGAGTCCGTAGCTGGTGGTGACGTGACCACCATAGAAGGCCTGGCAAATGGTGATCAGTTGCACGCCCTGCAAGAAGCATGGATTGCAGAGGGTGTGCCGCAGTGTGGCTACTGTCAGTCTGGGCAGATAATGAGCGCTGCCCACCTCCTGGCAAACAACCCGGCGCCTGCCCGGGACGAGATTGTGGCTGCTATGACTGGCAACCTTTGCCGGTGTGGTACCTACTCGCGAATCATTGCCGCGGTTGAGTCGGTGGCTCGAAGCTCTTCAATGGAAGGTTCTCTGGCATACGATGCAGCGGTGGTCGGGGAAGCAAACTGATATGGCGATGAACCGACGCGACTTTCTCAAAGTAAGTGCTGGTACATCCGGCTCCTTGATGCTGTCCCTATCACTCCCCGGCTGCTCCGGAATGCCAACCGGCTACGTGCAGGAAACCGGTGAGTGGAAGCCCGATGCCTGGCTTGAGATAACGACTAACGACGAGATTCATTTTACTCTGGCCCGGGTTGAAATGGGGCAGGGTACCTATACCGGGCTCACCACCCTGATTGCAGAAGAGCTGGAGGTTGATCCGGAGGCGATCACCCCCAGGTTTGCGCCAGTAGCGCCGGAATACCGCAACCCCTTGTACAAACTGCAGCTCACGGGCGGCAGTACCAGTATTTCCACTAGCTGGGAGCCACTACGCACGGCGGGAGCTTCGGCGCGGCATATGCTCATTTTAGCGGCTGCGAGAGTTTGGCAGGTCGATGCCGCTGAGTGCTCCGCGCGCCAGGGCCGGGTGGTTCACCCCAACGGCCTGGATTCCATGCGCTATGGGCAGTTGGTGGAATTGGCGCCGAAAGAGGTCATACGCGGCGACATCGCACTGAAGCCGGCCAGTGAATGGAAGTACATCGGTAAGCAGCGGCGCAGACTTGACGCCCGTGCCAAATCTACCGGCACAGCGGTTTACGGCATAGATGTTGAGCTTCCCGGAATGGTTTACGGCGTAGTAAGCCGGTCACCGAGATACGGCGCACGGGCCAAGGCCTTCAATGAGAGTGAACTCCGAGCCATGCCGGGAGTTCTCGACGTATTTGAAATCGAGCGCGGTGTTGCGATCGTCGCCGACAAGTACTGGCGTGCCCGAAAAGCTCAGGATGCCTTGAAAGCAGAATGGGATAACGCGGATGCTCTGTCGCTTTCAACCGATGAGGTGTTTGCGTCCTATCGGAAGGCAGCCGATGAAGATCGAGGCGAGTCTGAGCGAAGTGAAGGCGATTATGATGCTGCTGTTGGCAGAGCCGGGAAAGTCTTTGAAGCGGAATACAGCCAGCCCTATTTAGCCCACTCGACTATGGAACCCATGAATGCCACGGCCTGGTACCGCGATGACAGTATCGAAGTCTGGGCACCCACACAGGCTCCGGATCTTGGCCGTATTGCCGCGGCTCGGGTAACCGACCTTTCCCCGGATGATGTCACGATCAATACCACCTTTCTCGGTGGCGGGTTTGGTCGTCGCCTGACTCAGGACTATATCGAAGAAGCTGCGGCGGTTGCGTACCGGGTGAAGAAGCCGGTGAAAGTGATCTGGTCTCGGGAAGAAGATACGCAACACGACTTGTATCGCCCAGCCATGCTGCACCGGATGCAAGCCGGCCTTGATGGTAGTCAGCTGACTGGCTGGCATCACCAGATCGTCGGCCCTCAGCTGCTGGACTGGTACGTGCGCAACGCTGCACCCGCTCAGTACCCATGGGCGCCGAAGTTCATGTACGACACCCTGGGTAAAGTTGGCTTGCTTGCCGAAGGCATCGCAACGCCCAGGGACATGTCGGCCATTGAAGGCGCCATAGAGTACCCCTACAACGTAGACAACATAGATATCCGTCATACCCATACCGACCCCGGCGTACCGGTTACTTTCTGGCGCTCAGTGGGTTACTCGCACAATGGTTTTGCCGTTGAAACCTTTATGGACGAGCTGGCTCACGAAACCGGAGAGGATCCCTATCAGTTCCGCCGTAAACTGCTGGCGGGCCAGCCCCGGTATCTGGAAGTACTCGACAGAGCCGTGCGATTAGCCGGCTGGGATACGCCCGTTGCGGAAGGTCGCGGGCGCGGTATAGCGCTGTTCAAGAGCTTTGGAACCTTTGTTGCACAGGTGGTGGAAGCCGGTTTGGAGAACGGAGTTATCAAGGTGTACAAGGTGGCCTGTGCTGTGGATTGTGGCCAAGTGGTTAACCCGCGCATTGTGGAAGATCAGATCGAAGGCGGGATTATCTTCGGGCTGACCGCCGCACTCTACGGCGAGATAACCTTCGAAGGTGGTCAGGTGCAGCAGAGCAACTTCCACGATTATCAGCTGATGCGGCAGTACGAGCTGCCTGAAGTAACGGTGGATATAGTTCCGAGCACTGAAGCGCCAACCGGTGTCGGCGAGCCGGGTGTTCCCCCGGTTATCCCGGCTCTGGGCAACGCGCTGTTTGCTTTGACCGGTAAGCGTCAACGCAGTTTGCCTCTGAAAGCCGATGGATGACATCCCGGCTTCTCTCATGGCTGGCGGCCATGAATCGGTAATTAAAGATGTTCTGTCATGGCTTGAGCAGGGCAGGCGGGTGTGGTTATGCACCATTGTGGAAACCTGGGGCTCATCGCCCCGTCCAGCTGGCTCCTGGCTTGCGGTAAGTGATTCAGGGCAATGGAGTGGTTCTGTGTCGGGCGGCTGCCTGGAAGAAGACCTACTGCGTCGCACTGCCCAAGATGGCGCTGCTTACCCGGTCGTCATCGATTACGGCATTACCGATAACGACCGTGATGATTTTCGGCTGCCCTGCGGCGGTCGTATCCGGTTGCTGGTAGAGCCGTTAGGCGACGCATCGAATCAAAACAGCGCAGCCATTGAACATGTGCGTCAGCTGGCGGAAGCTTTGATCCGCCGTAAGCCAGTGTCGCGCCAGGTCAGCCTGCAAGGTGCTGTGGCACTGGAGGCGGCATCTGCTACTCGCCCGGGTGTTGTATTTGATGGGAAAGAGCTGTTTCACACGCTGCAGCCGGAATGCAGGTTGCTGCTGATCGGGGCCGGAGAGGTGGCGCGCTACGTGGCTGAATTTGCGACCGCCGCTGATTTTACCGTTATTCTCTGTGAACCGCGGGAAACGTTTGCATCTGGCTGTGGGTACCAGCACCTGCCACTTGACCGGCGCTTGCCGGACGATCTTGTAGCAGAGTCTTTTAGCGATACCTGGTGCGGTGTGTTGGCATTGGCCCATGATCCGCGAATAGATGATATGGGCTTGCTGGCGGCATTGCAGTCGCCGGCGTTTTACGTGGGTGCCATGGGTTCAGTAAGAACATCTGAGGCCCGGCGTGAGCGCCTGGCATCGCTGGGGCTTGAAGAGGCGGCTTTACAGCGTTTACGGGCACCGATTGGCATAGATATTCCCAGCAAAACTCCCGCAGAAATTGCCATTTCCGTTGTTGCTGATCTGATTGCGGCGCGGCATCATTTGCGAACAACCCACGAGCCAGGCTCTTCACATTCTGGAAAGTAAAACCGTGTTTGATGTTAACCGATACGCCGTTATTGCCGAATCCATAGTGGATGCCGGGCGCTTCCTGTACGGACGCGGTTGGTCGCCGGCCACAAGCAGCAACTATTCCGCCCGTATAGATCACGAGCACATTGCCATTACCGTATCTGGCCGCCACAAGGGTCAGTTGGGAGCAGGTGATGTCATGGTGGTCGATCTCCAGGGTAGGCCGGTGCAGAGTGATTGCCGCGCCTCTGCAGAGACCTTGCTGCACACGGCTCTGTATAAGGTGTTTCCAAATGCCGGAGCAGTCCTGCATACACACTCTGTTAACGCGACCGTGCTGAGCCGGCTTGTGCCTGCGGGGGAACTTCTTACGTTTGAAGGCTACGAACTGCAAAAGGCCTTCGACGGCGTGGAGACCCATGAGTCAGCGGTGACGGTTCCGGTTTTCGAGAACACCCAGGACATTGAATCACTCTCTCTGGAAACCCGGGAGTGGTTTCTGACGCATCCTGAGCAGCCCGGCTATCTGATTCGCGGGCACGGGCTGTACACCTGGGGTAAAACCATGACGGATTGCCTGCGGCACGTGGAAGCTTTTGAATTTCTGTTTGAATGTGAACTTGCAACCATGAGGGTTCGCCCATGACGACTTTGAGTATATTTGACGCACATAATCCGGAAGCTGCTCCGACAGTAACCGATGACTCTGAAGAGATCGGCCAGTTGCTGCAAAGCAAAGGCATCCGCTTTGAGCGCTGGCCAACTCAGGATTTACCGGCGGAGGCGGCGCCGGAGCAGATTTTGGAAGCCTATAGCGGTGAGATTTCAAAACTCAAGGCCGAGAGCGGTTTTCAGACCGCCGATGTAGTGAGTCTGAATCCGGATAATCCCCAGAAAGAGGCTTTCCGGAAGAAGTTTCTGGATGAGCACACCCACAGCGAAGACGAGGTGCGTTTTTTTGTGCGAGGGCGGGGCATATTCTATCTGCACCTTGGCGACCAGGTGTTTGCGGTCCAGTGCCAGAAAAACGATCTGATCAGCGTGCCCGAAGGCACCCGGCACTGGTTTGATATGGGGCCGGAACCGGAGTTTACCTGTATTCGTCTGTTTACCAATCCTGAAGGCTGGGTCGCAGATTTTACCGGCGAAGATATTGCCGGGCGCCTGCCGCCCTTTGAGGAACTGGAAGGAGCAGCCCTATGATCCGGGTTATTCTTACGGATATTGAAGGCACAACCAGCTCGATCTCCTTTGTGCACGATGTGCTGTTCCCCTACGCCGCTGAGCACTTGCCGGGGTTTATCCGCGAACATTGGGATAAACCGGAAGTGTCGGAACAGCTGGATGCAGTGGCAGAAGAGTCCGGAGCAGAACGTGAGGATGCCGAGGCATTGATCGAAACGCTGCAGGGGTGGATTCGCGAAGACCGCAAGGCCACATCGCTCAAAGCGATTCAGGGCATGGTCTGGGAACAGGGGTATCAACAGGGTGAGCTTAAAGGTCATATCTACGAAGATGCTGCACAGTATCTGCAGCACTGG
>JAGPVT010000005.1 GCA_018066865.1 Marinobacter sp.
CCTGGAGAAGAGCCCCACCGCTCTCACCATCGCCAAGCGCTCGTTCAACGCCGACAGCGACAACATTGCCGGCATCGGTGCCCTTGGGATGCAGGCATTGAGCCTGTATTACGACACCGACGAGTCCAAAGAAGGCGTGAACGCCTTCAAGGAAAAGCGCAAGCCGGACTTCCGGAAATTCTACAAGTAAGCGGACCGACCCGGTGGCCACCCGTCACCGGGTCACAGACGCTCCCGGAGAACACCATGAATTTCGCATTTAATGAAGAACAGAACGCGATCCGCGACGTTGTGGCCCGCTTCAGCGCCGAGGTGCTGGCTCCGGGCTACCGCAAACGGGATCAGGAAGGCGTCATCGAAAAGGATGTCATCCGCCAGCTCGGCGAGATGGGACTGCTTGGTGGCGAACTGCCCGAAAAGTTCGGCGGCAGCGGCATGGACTGTGTTACCAGTGGCCTGATCATCGAGGAAATCTCCAAAGGGGATTTCAACGTCGGCTACATCCCCCTGCTGACTTCCCTGAACGGCCAGATCATTGCCAGCCACGCGGCCCCAGACCTGGCGAAGGAGTGGCTGCACGGCATGACCACCGGCCAGAAAGTTGCCTGCATCGCCCTCACCGAGCCCCACGGCGGTTCCGACGCGGCCAACCTGCGCCTGAAGGCGGAGAAGAAGGGCGCCGTGTACGTGCTTAACGGCGAGAAGACCTCCATCTCCATGGCCGACCAGGCCGACGTGGCGGTGGTCTTCGCCCGCACCGGCACCGTGGAGCAGCGGGCCTCCGGCATCAGCGCCTTCCTGGTGCCCATGAACAGTCCGGGCATCACCACCACCCGGTTTGAAGACAACGGCCAGCGCGCCATTGGCCGTGGCTCCATCTTCTTCGACAACGTGGAAGTACCTGCCCACAACATGATGGGCGACGAAGGCAAGGGCTTCAAACAGGTGATGCAGGGCTTCGACTACAGCCGCGCGCTGATCGGCCTGCAGTGCCTGGCGGTGGCCCAGCAATCCCTGGATGAAACCTGGCAGTGGCTGACCGAGCGCAAAGCCTTCGGCCAGAACCTGTCAGCCTTCCAGGGCCTGACCCATCCGCTGGCCGAATACCAGACCTTCGTTCATGCCGCGCGCATGCAGTGTTACCATGCGCTCTGGCTCAAGGACAACAACCTGCCCCACAACGCCGAAGCCGCCATGAACAAATGGTGGGGGCCCAAGCTTTCCTTCGATGTGGTAAAACAGTGCCTGCTGGCCCACGGCCACACCGGCTGGGGTGAAGACCTGCCCTTTGCCCAGCGGTTGCGGGATGTCCTTGGCCTGCAGATAGGTGACGGTACCGCGCAGATCATGAAGAACATCATCGCCCGCGAATACCTGCCGAAGTGATGCACCCCATATCCTCTGCGATTCGGGGTGCCGAAGACAGTCTGCCTTGGCCGGAAAACCATGGCAGAACCAAAGGAGCACAAATGATCGTCAACGAATCCGGAGGCATTCCCAACCGCCTGTTCTTTCGTCTGTTCCAGACTGGAAACATTCTGCAGCGTCAGGTTCAGAATGAGATGGGCATTAGCGCTGTACAGTGGGCAGTGCTTGGAGCTCTATCGCGGGAGGGGTTTGAGGACGGAACTTCGTTCAACCAGCTCAAAGAATATCTATACGTCAGTCGCCAAAACCTGGATGGTGTTCTGAAGCGAATGGAGAGAGATGGCCACGTTGTCCGGATACCGGATCCCCAAGACCGCCGAGCTCGACTGGTGGTACTTACCGAATCTGGTCGGACTTTCTGGAATCGACTGCAGGACACTATTGCCGAGTTTTACAAACAGGCCATGCAGGGGATGAGTTTTGATGACGGCGTCAGCTTGCTTCACCTTCTGAAGAAGCTTCAGCATGGACTTAGTGACGTTTCGCTGAAATCGACCATCCCGGAGCACAATGATACTGAGAATCTCGACGCCGAATGACGCCTAACTCAGCAGCTTGGTCATGGAAGTAGCTGGCGGCTTTACAGAAACGTACGCATTGCAGCCCTGTTCTTGCCAGACCGCTTCACGAGGTACATGGTTTCATCAGCTACCATGAGGGGCTTTATCGACTCGACCGGGTGTTTCATTGAAGGTGACCACGCCAAGTGAAAACGTCAACGGCCAGTCATTCTTCTTCATCTTGTTCTCCAAGGTCTCGACCAGGCGCGGGATAAACTTCCTGGCCGCGTCGAAATCCGTATCAGGAAGCAACACCGCAAATTCGTCGCACCGATGCGTGCTGGGAAATTGCCGCTACGAAGGCCAGACCTGAGGGTATCCCCCACGTCTTTGAGCACTTTGCCCCCCCCTCTGCGTGGCCGTAGTCATGGTTAATCGGCTTGAAATTATCCAGATCAATACTGATTAGCGTGAAATGTCGACCGTATTGAGAAAGTCGCTCGATGGAGCGTTCAAGCTCTGCTCGAAAGCTCCGAATGTTAGCAATCGACGTAAGGGGATCTGTCCGGGCAAGCGGTCGCTCCTGATCCAGTTCGTTCCGTAGCCTGGTCACAAGGTATCGCTGCTCGGACACATCCTGACAAATCGCCGGAGTGTAACTACCGCAGGCCAACGTAATCTGCCTCAGAATAATAACGATGGCGAAGCGTGTCCCGTCCCCTCGCACAGCCTCCAACGCAGAATTTGTAATCCGTGACTCCTTCTCTGGAGTTTCGTGGAAATTGCCAGCGTCAGCAAGAGAAACGGAAAGTTTGTTGAAGAAGGTTATGCAGCCGTATTCATCTCCGAAGCTGAACGAGTTATCTCCATCATTTCTGGCGAATTCGAACCAGAAACAATGATGATAAATGGTGGCGTGTTTGGCCTTAACGATAAGGCACCTGTGAGTGGCGCAACCGTTGACGTCGGTTTCATTGAATCGGGATCGACTTTTACAACATCCACCGATAACGATGGTCTTTTTTCGATTGGGGATCTGACGGAAGCTGGGCTTTAGGTTGTTGATGTGACAACGGTTGATGGTGAAACAGGCACCGCGCAAGGCAGCTTGCTTGAAACTGAAAATACATCTTCTGTGCTCGTTACTGTAAACCTCGCTGGTAGTGGTGCAATCTATGGCACAGTTTATGACGAAGCCGGACTCCCTGTTCCCTCCGCTCTCGTAACAGCAATCTTTCCTGATACAGACAGGAAGTACTCGGCAATATCGACAAGCGACGGATCATTTGCACTGACAAATGTGCATGGTGATGGAACCCTGATTCTCGTTGGTATCAACAACGACACTGGTGAAAGCGGTTCTGCCACTGGAGTTCTATCGAGCTTCGCCTCCCAGATCACGCGCAACGTGTGACAATAGCTGCTCCTCAAACAGTCAATGCCGAGTTCCTGAACACAGGGTTCGAAAATGGCTTAGAAGGCTGGTCTACAGAAGGCTCAGTGACCATCGTCGATCGAAACCTCATGTTCACAACCCCCGACTCTGGCAACTAAGGGAGAATTACGATATGGATATTATGAGCAAAGCAACGCCAAAGTTGGGCGTCGTTATCTCTTGCACTGCAATTATACTTCTCAGCGGTGCACAAAATGCAGCTGCAAATGGCTGCCTGACCCTGACCCCCGTAATAGGTCCACCCAGAGTTGGAAAAATCCGGCCAGAAACGTTTGGTCGTTCGTGGCCCTTCGCTCGACGGCGCAAGGCGGAAGCGTCAGCCGTGTCGTGCCAAAGCTACGGGGCGGCACGGTGACGGACCCCAGGAACGACGTTCATATGGTCGTAACGGAACATGGTTGCGTGAATCTTAAAGGCCTTTCGATTCCGCAAAGAGCCAGAGAACTTATTAATATCGCAGATCCGGAATTTCGAGAAAGCCTGGAACACGACGCCAAGACGATAGGATTGCTATAAAACCTGGCGGTCAGAAACACAGGCATATAGATGAGCTACAGGTTTAACCAGATCTTAATGGTTGCAGGCTAGAGTCTGAGGTTCAATTCAACGAAGAGTAGTTCCCTATGTCTGGCGATTCTTCCCTGTTAGTCGAAAAATTATGGCGATTAAAACGTCGCATTGATAAGGGCGCCTGCCCCGGCGTCGAATTCGTTCATCTGAATACGCTTCTCAGAGAACCCGCTTATCGTGCGGATGTACTCAGGCGGGTTGAGCTGTCAGGTAAGCCGGAACTTCAGGCCCTGGCCAAAGAGATACAGCTTAGCGACAACGGCCAGCCGCTCATGGCGAAAGAAACTACTGCCCGCTTTGAAGCAACAGAAGAACCTCGTACTGCGCAAAAGAGCTGGTTGCGACGCAACTCTCTCATCGTTTTCCCGGTCTTGGCCATTGGTTCGGCGGCAGTCGGGTTCACTGCATTTGAAGACCGTTCTGTACGCGTTGATTCTGACATTCTGGTTGATACCACCTGGGAATCCGGCAAACGGTACATCCTTGAGAAAACCATCTATGTTGAGAACTCCAACCTCAACATAGAACCCGGTGTTACCGTCGAAGGCGAACATGGATCAGCGCTTGTCGTGACCGCAAATTCGAAGCTTTTTTCCCGAGGTTCAGCAGACAAGCCAATAGTGTTTACCAGTGCCCAGACTGAGGGCAACCGATCGCGTGGCGATTGGGGCGGCGTTGTTCTGCTTGGCAACGCACCGGCGAATCAGCCCGAAGCCTCCATCGAGGGGCTTCCCGAGGGTGAAACCCGAGGTGCATTTGGCGGCACTGACGCCGAAGATTCCTGTGGGGTTGTGGAATTTACCCGAATCGAATTTGCTGGTTTCGAGGTTTTCAAGGATAACGAGCTCAACGGCCTGACGCTGGGCGGGTGTGGCAACAGCACGATTGTCAGAAATGTTCAGGTCCACCGGTCTCTCGACGATGGCATTGAAATGTTTGGCGGCAATGTCGATCTCAAGAACATCGTCATCACTGGTGCAGGAGACGACAGCATCGACTGGGATTGGGGCTGGACCGGAAATGTCCAATTCGCAGTAATCCAGCAGCATCCAGATGCCGGCGACAACGCCTTCGAGGGTGATAACAACGGTAACGACCACGAAGCCCTTCCCCGCTCAGAACCCACCTTCTACAACGTCACACTCGTGGGTGGCGGCAACAGCCAGAAGAAACACCGCGGCATGGTGCTTCGGGAAGGTTCAGGTGGCCATTTTCACAATATGTTGATCGACAGCTACGCAATTGAGGCTATTGATACTCGGGATAACGTGCTCTCGGTTATCAATCGCGGCCGACTGACGTTTGGTAACAACCTCTTGGCCAACCTAGGGCATTTAGGAAGGGTCACCCAAGAGTCCGGCAAGGATGACGACGACTTCGGCTTCAGCGAGCAAGCCTGGATGGAAGAACCACAGAATAACAATGTATTCCGTGTCGAAACTGCGTTGTTCCCTAACGCCAAAGACCTCACCAATCCGGTTTTCATGCCTAGGGTGCAACTGCGGCAAATGAACGCAACACGCCCACCACAAAGCGAATTCTTTGATGAGTCGGCTAACTTTGTAGGTGCTGTGAGCCCGGTATCTGCCCAAAGCTGGCTCGACGGCTGGACGGACTTTCCCGCAAATTAACCATCAGACCAGCTTCACGGGCCACGGAAGGCCCTTCTGACATCTTTAAGTCAGTTCCAGTCCTGGCTCGATTTGAGCATTTGGTTTTTGTAGGGCGCGATCGTCTCAAGCAAAACATTGGAGCGGGAAAACCAGCTGCGAGCCCAGGCGATTTCATTCTCCGCTTCATCATAAATGGTCGACTCAATGGTCCATTGGTGAAGGTCGGAGTGAATGACTCGGGCAACAGCTGCAACGCGGCTTTCCCAAAGGGCCTGGAAAGGCTGCAATTCAAACTTGTAACATTTGGCCAGCCGTGAGGTTTCCTGAGTATTGGCAGCTAAAAGAGAGGCATCATGCAATAGTTGAAAGATCACAGATTCTTTGACCACCCCCCATGGAGAATTGGAGAACGGAGTGAGCCTTACAGAAATCGAGCAATAACCAATTTCCAGCTCAATGTTGGGACGGATCCAAGCATCGGATGTTGATGACAGGTACAATGACGTTAATGCTTTGAAATGGCTATTTTTTTGAGACATCGCCTCCCATCCTCCAATCCGCTCTGCCCGATTGACATGGCATTTAAACGATGGAATCAGGCCTCTTTACCCACTCCAAGAAAAAAGGCTTGGCAGCTCGGGCGAAAGGTGGGCCATGATTTCGAGCAAGAGTAGCTTCATGCCACTGCTTTCAGCTCCTAGAATCCTCTCATAGTATGTCATTGTGGAGACAGCCTCTTTTTAGGAATGTCCGCAGTAACGGGGTAGCACCCGACATGGAGGTATCAGCCTTTGCCCAACGGCTGATCCCGTTCCACCATGAAATCCTCTGAAACTCGCTCACTGGAGTCAAAGAATTCATCCCAAACGGGATCGGTAGGTCGCTCATAGCGTTTAACTGAACCTCTCAGTCGCTCCAGTGGTGAGTGCCCTTTCATATTGGGCTGAGCGAACTCTTCGGTATGCGCCGAATCCGCATCCAAATCTTCCAGCAACTCCTGCTCAGTAAACTGTTTCTTTTTCACCTCGTTTATTCCCTCAGTGAGAATCATTGCCTCGAAGGGTAGTTTAGCAGGGAGTCAGCTGCGGCAGCGCTCCAGGAACGCTTTCAACCATCGAGCTTCCGGCTTTGTCGGCTTAAGATCGTACTGTTTCACGATACGAACGAACCTTGCCACATAACCGCACTGGCCTGACGGTGGCACCCATTCATCCGGACCCTGGGCACCCTTACTTCTATTAAGACTAGCTCGACGGGCGAGAGATTGACCATATCGTTTGCAAACCGTTCTCGTTTAGCTCGCGTCCAACCCTTCGCTCCGCGCTTCCAGCGCCCACTTGAGCGGAACTACGTGTTTCAATGTCAATCTCGCTGCTGTTCTGGATGACCTTGCCTGTGAACGGACTGATCCATCGGCCTGAGACCACCCTACAACGACTTTCGTCTGCAAACCGGACGTTGGTTGTGGATTGGGCAACCAATGCCTCAGCACGGCTGTCCTGACAGTCTCCATCAGCATCATCCCAACCGTGACCAAACGCAGACCGTTCATAGCTACGTAGCCTGCTTTGCTGCTCCTGGGCCTGTCGAACCGATGCAAAAGAGACTCCATCTGGTAATTTACCACCTGAATCCAAACAGGCATCAAGGGAGTCGTAGGGTTGATAATTCTGGGTTCGCTCATACCAACTGCTTTGCGGTGGATGGCAAAGGCCACTGTTCGACTTTTTTATAACGGACGCATGGGCCGGAACACTGACGAAACCCACTACCAACGAAAAGAAGAGGGGCAGGATTCTTAAAACGCAAACCATGATGTGTAAATGTCCTCTGGGGTGTAAACTTGCCGTAGGGTGCCAACGTATCATCCCCCGCATCCTGACGCCCCATGGACGATGCTCCACTCCAAGGAAATGACAACGACTAACCAACGGTCGGTGTTACGAATTTGCAGCCCAAAAAGGCTGCGAAGTT
>JAGPVT010000076.1 GCA_018066865.1 Marinobacter sp.
AGCCTTAAAAAACCAACCTGCCACATAGTCTAAAGACTTCCAGTTTACGCTGGTGCCTCTGAAAGCTATCTCTAAATCAAGTTTCTGGCTGTCCGATTGTAGTTTTCCACCATAGTAGGGCGGATTCGCGCATAGATATATCTCACCCCCTTCATTTTCAAAATCGATCTGAACCTGATCTAGTGACGAATCAAACAGATCGTCTGCATAAAGCTTCGTGCCGGTCCCGGTTGGTGGGCAGATGCCTAGCCAGTCAAGGCGCAGGGCGTTGCCGCATGTAATCCAATTCTGCGAATCGAGTGGCAGAAACTCAGCTAGTGCCAGCTTTTTCCCCCGATACAGTAAGTCGCACTGGTAGTCTGCAATGATCAACGCGAGCCGAGCTACCTCTGCAGAAAAGTCCTTCAGTTCTATACCTCTGAAATTGGTCAGCGGAATATCGGTGGGCCGGTTTGGCTCTCCACGGCGCAGATTGATTTCCGCTTCAATAGCTCGCATCTGCTTATAGGCGATGACCAGGAAGTTTCCCGACCCGCATGCTGGATCGAATACACGTATCTTCGACATGCGATTGCGTAAGTTCAGTAACTTACGAGGGTTGCCTCCCGCGTCCCTCAGCTTTTCACGTAGGTCATCCAGGAACAGAGGGTTCAGTACCTTGAGGATATTGGGCACGCTGGTGTAGTGCATGCCCAAGGCGCCGCGCTCATCTTCGTCGGCGACTGCCTGGATCATGGAGCCGAAAATATCAGGGTTGATTTGGGTCCAGTCCAGGCTACCAATGTGCAGCAAATAAGAGCGTGCGATTTTGCTGAAGCTCGGCGCCGCAATACTTCCGGAAAACAACCCGCCGTTGACGTAGGGGAAACCATCAGCCCACCGAGGGATGTCCGCAGAAGCGCGTTCGGTCTGCCTGGTATTCATGGCCCGGAAGATTTCGCTGATCACCTCATGGGTGTTGGCAGAGTCTCTAGCACTCATTTGCCCGACGGTATCTGTAAACAGACCGCTGCCTGCAAAGATGTCTGTGTCCTCCGCAAAAAAGCAGAAAATCAAGCGAGCCATGAAGTGGTTCATCTCATGGCGCTGCTCTTCGGTGCTCCAGTCCGGATTGTCTTTCAGTAGCTCTACATAGAGTCTATTTAGACGGCTGGTTGCGCGAATATCAAATGAGCTATCTCTCAGCTGCTTGACGGTGGTAATGCCTGCCAACGGCAGGAAAAAGCCGAAATGGTCCGGGAAGGCCTCGTACGCACATGCGACGGTTTCGCCGGTATCCAGATCTTCTGCCTCAAAGTCCACGCCATCAGTAGCGAGGATGTAGCGTGCCTTGGCGCGGCTGGTCGCTGGGCTTGACTTCAGGCGTGTCAATGCCTCGGTGACAGCGCCGCTATCCGCTACAGCGATGTGGATATGGTTGGTCTGTAATACGCCACCGCAATCCGATTTATTGGATGCACCGGTACGCAGCCGCTTGAGGGTGGTGGCCTTGTTGCCGAAGGCTTCCAGAAAGGCATAGGGGAACTCAGCTGGGTCAAAGGGCTGTTTTGCCAGATCGGATATTGCGGCTTCGATTTCTACTGCGTTCATAGCGTTTCTTGTATTGGAGTGGCGCCGGCTGGATTAGCGAGAGTTAACAGTGCTGAGACTCTGTTCTCTCTACTAGCTGCGCAACGCCATGCATCTGAGAAGGATCAAATTAGTATACAGGTTGACGTTGGCTTTCCGTAGGCTTCAGAGGACCTTTAGGGGTTCTACTCCGTTCCTGTTGACACTTTTGAGAATAGGCACTTTGTGCCAAAGGAGTGTTCATGTCTGAACGCAGAAGATACAGCCCGGAATTCAAGCGCGAAGCCATCGCGCTGTCTCGCCAGCCAAGTGTCAATCGCCGCCAGGTTGCCTTAGAGATTGGCATTAACCCTAACCTGCTGGCGCTTGAAGCCGCAGAGGTGCCAAGCAAGGCCTTCAAGGGCTCGGGAACGCCGCGCCACGAAGAGGGGCCCACTTGAAGCGCAAACTGGCACGGGTATAAAGGAACGTGACTTTTTGAGCGAAGCGGCAGTGTTCTTTGCAAAGGAGTCGTCTTGAGGTATCAGGCGATTCAAAACTGTCGCAATCTTTTCCCGATACGTCTTATGTGACGCTGCCTGAAGGTATCGGCCAGCGGCTATTACGCTTGGGCATCTCGTGCGCAATCGAGCAGGACAACAGCGAACGAACTTCTGTCCTCACGGATCAGGGAAGTTCATGATGGTAGCGGCGGAATGCTTGGGTCACCCCGTATGCACGAAGACTTAGCTGTCGGTGGCGTTGCAGTCAGCCCGAATCGGGCTGCAAGGCTGGTGACCAAGCACGGCATTCAGGGGTGGTCCCGCAAGAAGCGAGGACGCCTCGGGCGCGCATCAAATCGGCCACAAGGTATTCAGAATCATCTTGAACGGTATTTCTCCGCACTGGGAGCTGATACCGAGTGGGTCATTGACATAACGGAGATCCCCACGCAGGAAGGAAAACCTGTTTCTTTGCGTGGTCCTGGATTTATTCAGCAAGCTGATCATCGGCTGGTCTGTGCGCTACCGGCAGGATTGGCAGAGGGTAATCAGAGCCGTTCAAATGGCTGTCGGGCAACGTCAAGGCAAAAACCCGGTGATATTGCATTCAGATCAAGGCAGCCAGTTCACCAGCGGTGATTACCAGCGATACCTAGGCAGTAACGATTTGATCAGCAGTATGAGCGCGGTTGGCCATTGCGGAGACAACGCCGTCTGTGAAGGTTTTTTGGGAATGCTGAAACGAGAGCGAGTACACCATCGGCGTTACCGTACGCAGGACGAGGCGAGAGCTGTACTGTTTGAATGCATCGAGCGGTTCCACAATCCCAGGATGCGACGTAGAGTTGCTGCTCAGGATCGGAAGCTCACAGCCATTTTATAACCGTCCGTGGAAACGGGGTAGAACCCGACTGAAATCAGCAGATCATAAATCCAGTCCTAGTGATTAGGGTTTTGCCTCTTTCATTGGCGGCAATAGGAACGCAGGGTCGCAGTCTAGCGAGCTGGCGATCCTGTACAACTTCGTGACTGTTATGTTTACCTCTCCCCGCTCAATCCGGCCCATGTAGCTGCGGTCGATATTGCAAGACAGCGCAAGCGTATCCTGAGAAATTTGACAAGCCATTCTCTGCACCCGGATTCGCGCTCCTAGCGCCTTCGCCAGTTGGTCCATAACTGCCTCAATGTTATCTGAGGCGGAACTATCCTGTGTTTGCGGACTAGTAAGCCACGGACTATAATCCTCTATTAGGCTCTATTTTTTGGTTAGTTGAATGAAATGAGCCTCATTAATGATTGGCTGACGGTTATACGGGTGCGCCGTATAGAGCGTGGAAAGCTGGCCGAAGACTTTGTGCACACAAACGGATGGTCCGCAACTACATGGTCATTACTGAGCTGACGAACAGAAATTGAACATTTAAAGGTCATGATATGGCGCTCAGGCTAGAGTTCCTAACCGAGGATCAACAGGCAATCAATTTAGCGAATCGATACTGGGCGATGGACGAAGAAGGAGAGTATCTGGAAAGGGTGGCCGATCTTTTACCGTTTCGAGATATCACCAAATCAGGTGTGAACCGCCCCGGGTTTCGCGGAGGCTTCAACTCCTGAGAAGATGAAGCCATGAACAA
>JAGPVT010000077.1 GCA_018066865.1 Marinobacter sp.
GCAATGTCAGAGTCCAAATCCGGTCGCGGTTCGCTGTTTGCAGGAGGCGTCGCAGCCATTCTGGCATCCGCTTGCTGTCTCGGCCCTCTGATTTTAATCACGCTGGGCATTTCAGGCGCCTGGATCGGCAATCTGGCCGCCCTGGAACCCTACCGTCCGTGGTTCATCGGTGCGGCACTGGTGGCGATGGTCTTTGCCTGGCGTCGGATATATCGACCTGCCGGGGCCTGCCAGCCAGGCGATGTTTGCGCGGTACCGCAAGTGCGCACGGCCTACAAGGTCGTTTTCTGGATCGTCGCGCTGCTCATTCTGACTGCGCTGGCTTTCCCCTTCGTCTTACCCCTATTTTACTGAGAGGCACTACACCATGAAAAAATCACTGATTGCCACTGCGTTATTCCTGTTGGTTAGCTTGCCCGCCCTGGCGGCACAACAAACGGTCACCTTGTCCGTCCCAGGCATGACATGCTCGGCCTGTCCGTTCACTGTTAAAGCTGCTCTGAACCGGGTCGAAGGGGTGAGCTCTGTCGATGTCCGTTATGAAGAGCGTGATGCGACGGTCACCTTCGACGATGCGAAAACCTCCGTTGAGGCGCTGACTCAAGCCACGACTAACGCGGGCTATCCGTCCACGCTGAAACAGCCCCAGGCGAGACAGGAGTAACCATGCGAAACCCCAAAACCCTGTTGCGAGTGAGTGTTATTGGCACTGTGCTGGTCGCGCTTTGCTGTTTTACGCCGATACTGGTGGTTTTGCTAGGAACGTTAGGCCTGGCTGCCCTGACCGGTTATCTCGACTACGTGCTGTTGCCTGCGCTGGTCTTATTTATTGGCCTGACCTGCTATGCCGTTTGGCGCAAGAAGAAACACGACGCCTGCTGCAATAGCCCATCTACTATCAAGGAGTAACGTATATGAGTGACAACAACCTGCACATTGCTGTGATTGGCAGCGGCGGCAGTGCCATGGCTGCAGCCCTGAAAGCGACTGAACGCGGTGCCCGCGTGACGCTGATTGAGCGCGGCACCATTGGCGGAACCTGCGTCAACATTGGCTGTGTGCCCTCTAAAATCATGATCCGGGCGGCTCACATCGCCCACCTTCGCCAGGAAAGCCCGTTTGATGACGGCCTGAGCGCCCAGGCGTCGGTGGTGAATCGTCCGGCGCTGCTTGCTCAGCAACAGGGACGAGTGGAGGAACTGCGCAAGTCCAAGTACCAGAATATTCTCAATGACAATGCCGCGATTACCGTCCTCAAGGGCGAGGCGCGGTTCGTGGACGAGCGCACGCTGACGGTTACGCTCAACGCCGGAGGTGAGCAGACGGTGAGCTTTGACCGGGCCTTTATCGGCACCGGCGCCCGGCCCGCTGAACCACCCGTTCCGGGGCTGGCCGAGACGCCCTATCTCACGTCCACCAGTGCGCTGGAACTGGATCACATTCCCGAGCGCCTCGTCGTGATCGGTGCCTCGGTGGTGGCCCTGGAACTGGCACAAGCCTTTGCCCGCCTCGGCAGCCAGGTCACCGTTCTGGCCCGCAGCCGGGTGCTGTCACAGGAAGATCCGGCAGTGGGTGAAGCCGTGGAAGCGGCCTTCCGTCGTGAGGGTATTGAAGTGCTCAAGCAGACCCAGGCCAGCGAGATTGCTCACGACGGCCAGCTGTTCACCCTGCAGACCAACGCCGGCATGTTGCAGGCGGAGCAACTGCTGGTCGCCAGTGGTCGCACACCCAATACCGAAAACCTCAACCTGGAGGCCATCGGCGTTGCCACCGAGGGCGGTGCGATCCAGATTGACAAACATCTCCAAACCAGTGTGCCGGGAATCTATGCCGCTGGCGATTGTACCGATCAGCCCCAGTTTGTCTACGTGGCCGCCGGTGGTGGTAGCCGGGCCGCCATCAATATGACCGGCGGTGACGCCAGCCTCGACCTCAGCGCCATGCCCGAGGTGATTTTTACCGATCCGCAAGTTGCGACCGTCGGCTTGTCCGAGGCAGACGCTGAAGCTCAGGGGTATGACACCGACAGCCGCACCCTGACCCTCGATAACGTGCCACGGGCGCTGGTTAACTTCGATACCGGGGGCTTCATCAAGATCGTCGCGGAGCGTGAAAGCGGGCGATTACTGGGTGTTCAGGCCGTGGCAGGGGAGGCCGGCGAACTGATCCAGACCGCCGTGATGGCCATACGCGCACGCATGACCGTTAACGACATTGCGAATGAGTTGTTTCCCTACCTGACGATGGTCGAAGGGCTCAAACTGTGTGCCCAGACGTTTACTAAAGACGTCACCCAGCTGTCCTGTTGTGCGGGATAGGACGGCGACGCCCATGAATGACATCCGTCAAATCGTGGAACGGCTAGGTCTGACCGGAGAAAGGGAAGCCGCGCTTCATGTGACGTTGTTGCGCGAGCTTGCCCTGGGACAACCGGTCACTATTGAGCGGCTCGCGAAGTCGCTCAACTGGACGACTGATGAGGCAATGTTGGTGCTGGAAAAACTGCCTTGCGGAACCATCGAGTACGACGGCCAGGGACGGCTGATCGGCTACGGCGTCACACTGCGTGAAACACCGCATGCGTTTGTCGTAAACGATCAGCCACTCTACACCTGGTGTGCCCTCGATGCCTTGATGTTTCCAACCGTCATTGACGAACGTGCGCAGGTTCAATCGCGTTGTCCGCATACCAACAAACCGGTCACCTTGACGGTTACGCCACAGGGGGTGCTTTCGCTCCAGCCGGAGGACGCGGTCCTCTCTTTAGTATCGGTGGCGGCAGAGGGAGACATTCGAAGTGCCTTCTGTTGCGACGTCTTCTTCTTCGCCTCTCGACAGGCCGGGGAGGCTTGGTGCCGAGATAAACCGCACGCGCACATTGTGAGTGTTCAGGAAGGTTTCGAACTGGGTCAGCAGATTGCGCACCTTATACTCGACAGGGCAAGGAGCCACTAGCATGACGGTCAACACTCGAATGGTAAAACCCAGCCTTGAACGTGGGCAGGGGCCACAAACAGAAGGCTACGTCATTTCCGAGGCGGCCCGTCTTTGTGGCCTGTCTGTGCATCAGATCCGGACTTATCTGGATATGCGATTGGTGTACGCCTGTAGTACTACCCAAGCTGGTTTTCGCTTATTCGATGACGGCTGCCTGGAACGGCTGAAGTTGATCTGCTCCTGTCGTGAAGCCGGTCTCGGTCTCCCCGAGATTACCGAGTTTATACAGGCGCTGGACAGCGGAGATGAACGGCAGTGCCGAGCCGTCGAAGGGCAAATACAAAACACGATTGCTGTTAAAAGAGCCGCGCTGCATCGCTGCACCCAAGTACTAACCAAGGCGGCGCGTGGAACCGAATTGTCCACTTTGAACCGGCCTTAAGTTAAAATCGGCGCTGGATGGTGGCCGAACGAACAGGCTTTTCTGTCCATCCTATTCTTTTCGTAGCTAGATAAGGACGAGCGCGTTTTACGGGCCGCAACGCGCTGGAGGTCGAATAACCTCTCCATAATTTACGGGTATTGCGCAATTATAGCAGAGTCAGGCTAGCGAATTAACCGAATGAGACACTAGGCAGGCCATTCTTCGCTAAATGGTTGTCCGGTTATCCGCTCCAATCAGTTTAACTCGTCTATCTAGTTAATCTACATATTGTCGATTGGGTTCCGCAGTTTCGTGCAACCAGAGTGGCTTTTGTAGTGGTCAACTAATCCCGGACAGTGTTTTAAGTTTTTCTTCCGCAACCACGGGTGGCATGCCGTCATTGAATGTATGGGGCGCTGCCGGTTGTAGTAGTCCATCAGGTAGTCGCCAATACGATGCTCATAAGCATAGTAGACTGAGTGTCCCAGCAATGTCCTCGGCGACTCATGCTTTGCTCCATACGATAACGCCAGAGCCTTTGACGGAATAATCGACTGGCGTACTGACTGCCCTGGTCGGAGTGGAACAGAACCCCAGTCGGCTTTCCTCGCTACTCATACGCATAATCCAATGCCTTCACCACCAACGCGGCATCAGGCCGGTCTGATAGCGCCCAGCCCACACGTAGGTGATGTCACCGCAACACGCCTGGTCTGGGTGGCTGACGCTGAACTCACGATTCAGCCGGTTTGGTATGTCTGGCCTTTCCACAGTGGCCTGCTTGTAAGCGTGTGGGCCAGATTGTTTGCAGATCAGCCCAAGCTCACTCATCAGGCGGCGAACCTTGAAGCGTCCAATCACAACGCCTTCCTCATTAAGCATGGTGGTGATCATACGGCTTCCTGCTGAACTTCGGCTCTTGCGAAAGATCCGGTTTACATCGGCTCGCAGAACCACTCGTTCGGTGTCCACCACGGACCGCCTGCGGCGATAGTCGTAATAGCTGGACCGCGAAACTTCAAACGCTTTACAGACCATCTTAACCGACTCCTGCTCACTTAACTGGTCTATCAGCGCGTACGATTCATCTCGTCCGACATCAAGAGAGCGGTAGCCCTTTTAGTATTGATTTTTCCCGTTCCGGCCTCTCACAACGGGCTTCCAATTCCTGGATCCTCTGCTGCTCAGGCGTCAGAGCTTTGGACTTGGGCGTAACCCCACCACGTTCTTCGGAAAGCTGTTTTACCCATCGCCTGAGGGCGTTCTCTCCGACATCTAAAGAGCGGCTGGCTTCGGTAACAGTGTAGCCCTGGTCAAGCACCAGACAGGCAGCTTCCTGTTTGAACTCTGGCGTAAAAGATCGTCGTTTCCTGGTCATCAGCCACCTCGTTTATGGTGGCGATATTACCACCTAGGTTGGTGTCCGGAATCATTGAACCACTACATTTTCAGCCATTTTCTATGGTGAGCACGACTTTTCTGATTTTCAAACTCATTTAAGTTTCCGATGTTTTAATGGTTTCGAGTGAATAAGAAAGATCGAAAGTTAATTTTTAATTTGTATCGGAGATTTCTATGAAAAAAACGGCTGTAGTTCTAATGATTTCCTTATTAAGTGGTGGCGCGTCGCTAGCCTTTGCTGGAAAGAATGGTGGTCTGGCTGATCGCTATAACGAGGATAGGAGCTATCCAAACAAAAGCGATGAGAGTCATCCCTCCCAAAATGTGACTGATATCCGCGAGGCTATAAAAGAACTCGAAGAAGAGCATAAGGCTATTAAAGAGTTGATCGCAAACCAACTAAAGAAAACGGATTCTTAGGCCTCATGAGCTGAGCCGCATCAGTTCGACAGCTTGAAGGGCTGTTAAGCTCTGACCCAGTTGTTTGTCCGGTTCAAGCTGCTAGAGGTAGTCCTCTGAGAAGCCCCCTCTAAAAATGGGGGATTGCCGAGCCACGTCTACAGTGTGGTTCGCTTTATCAAGCCAGCCTGTATGGTTATCCCCCCCACTTTTAGTGGGGGTGTATTGTCAGAAAATCTGGCTCTGTGTATATCTTGTTCAGTGCATGTTTTTCCAACATCCCACACACATCTCCGTTTAACGGGGAAACAGTATATCTACCTGTAGTCCTCCCAGGGAGGATTCAAGAAGTTCAATTTGCCCTCCGTAACCATCCACAATCTCCTTAACGATACTTAGCCCCAGTCCATAACCATCAACTTGTTCATCCAGTCGGACCCAGCGTTCCAGCAATCGTTTTCGATCGTCCTCTTGTATGCCTGGGCCGTCATCGTTGACTTCTAGAGTCAGGCCCTCAGCTGATTCACTCAATCGGAGATCAACAACGGATAATGACCATTTGCCTGCATTTTCTAATAAATTCCCTATAACTTCACTGAAGTCCTGCTCATCCACTGGCCAGCGGAATTGAACGTCGAGGGTTGAGGAGAATCTGAACTGCTTTTGTGGGAACATTCGGCTGACCAGATCCAACAAGTCCTGAGCCAGAACAACAACCTGCGTACTGCGACTTACCTGGGGGCCTGATACATCACCGCGTCTCATTTGAGAGTCGAGCGTTTTATGCAATGACTTCAACTGTGTCGCCATGTAGATACGGTCATCGCCGCTGATGTGCGATGAGTCGGTTTCGAGGATGGCCAACACAGAGGCGAGCGGCGTTTTAACACTGTGTGAAAGGTTGGCGGTGGTCCTCCGGGAGCGCTCAAGGCGGGCATCCAGAATTTCAAGCAACCGATTAAACTCAGTCACCAGACCGGAAAATTCCTGAGGCACAGCGTCATGCAATCGGGTGCGCCGGCCTGAGTGCAGATCAGCGAGCTCATTGCGGACCCGAGATACCGGCGACAGGGCAAGATGGACGGCTAGAAAAATCAAACCGCAGAGGACAATCAAAAGCAAAACAGATAGTACGGCAATTGACACATGAACTCGCTCCCATCCTGCGAGTTTCGGTATTTGTGTCTCCGCTACAACCAGCACTACAGGTTGGCCGTCTATCAGGAAAGTACGCCGGTAGCCTATCAGGGACTGTTGACGCGACTTCATATAGACAACCCCGGGGGTCTTCTCAGAAAGCAGCGGAGTCATGACGTCTTTGTCAATTCCGGCAGAAAAAAACGGTTGCTGTCCTACCTTAAACGCAAACGCATGCTGAAAAATAAGCTCAAGTTGCTCAACGTCCTTTACCGCCCTTGCAATATCCGGGTAGGACTGGGTTAACAGGTTTTGTAGTTGAATGGATTCCTGTGCAAGCTTTTCTTGCCTCAGGTCACGTGACAACTGCTCTAACAGCACTCCGTGCCCCAACCAGACCGCCAACATGACAAAAAAGCTCAGAGGCATGAGCCAAGCTAGTAATCCCAACCGGATGGAGCGTCGAAACAATCAATATCTCCTTATGAAGATCGGTCAGTGCGATAATATGAGCCTGTAGTCAACGTGGTGATGCTGAGTTCAGGCAATCAAGTGCCGTGTCGCCTTTCCGGCAATCAGTATGATGAGTCAACTCAGTAACAGAATAACAATCCTGTTACTGTTTACCCGCAGAATTTGTGATGTGCAGGCGGACTTCGAGGTATTATCAGCCGCATAAAAGGTGGCTTATTGTAGCAAATAACTTTGATACCTATTTATTCATGTGGGGGAGCAATGCGATTACTTCTTGTAGAAGATGAAGTGATTTTTGCCGAAAAACTGGTCGAATGGCTTGAGCGAGCGGACTATGCCGTCGACCATGCTACTACGTCCAACGCAGCGGACGCATTATTTAAATCTGAGGCCTACCGAGTGGTTGTTCTTGATATAGGCCTGCCAGGCATGGACGGCCTGAGCCTGCTTCGTCAGTGGCGCCGGGAAAATCGTTTCGAGCCGGTGCTGTTGTTAACGGCCCGCTCAAAATGGATGGAACGGGTGGAAGGTCTCAGGGCTGGGGCTGACGACTACCTACCAAAGCCCTTCCATTTCGAAGAACTTCTTGCCCGGCTTGAGGTCATTGTTCGTAGGTCTGAGGGGCGAGTGTCTTCGCAGATTTCCGCTCGCGGTTTTATCCTTAAAGATGAGAGCCGTTCGCTAAAGTGCCCTGATGGTATGACTTACACGCTGACTGCAACGGAGTTTCGTTTGCTGCGTTGTTTTATCTCGCGACCTGGGCGGGTATTCTCCATCGCCGAGCTGATTGATGAGCTATACAATATTGATCGCAGTCCAACTCAGAATGTGATCCAGGTCTATATAACGCGCTTGAGAAAAATGGTTGGTAAGGACTGTATCCGCTCTCTTCGCGGGCAGGGTTACTATTTCGTCAAGTCAGAGTGATGCACCGTTAAGCCCCTCTTTCTAACTCCCTGGTGTGTTTCCGGCCACCCACTCTGCCAGCACTCAATCCCGTCCATTAATTCTTAAGAATTCAAGCTGTGTTAAACATCGTAGGGTAGCCTGCCATTCGTATAAATTCAGAAGCACGACATGCGTGCTGACGTTAACGGATGCAGGCAGGAATTTATGAGAGGCCCTACAAATAATTACTTACCAATCGCCGCGCTTTGTCTCGCGGCGGTATTCTCTGGTGTGATCCAGGCCGGGCAAAGCGTTTCGCTTAAAGCCTATGAGGCTCAGCAAACGTCGATGTCGCTCATTCTGACGCTCAATGAAGCACTCGCAACCGCGTTTGCAAACAACCCTTTGCTTGCCGGGCAAAAAGCGCGCATCGGCATGTTTGAAGGGGATGAGCAGCATTCCCGGCGCCTTGTGCCCGCCAATCCGGAAATTGAACTCAGCGGGGCTCGCCGTTCAAATGGTTCCGAGCGCTCGACGGATTACGGAATCCGTCTCTCCCAAGAATTCTGGACCGCGAACAAGGGCGACTTGAGTCAGCAGGTTGCTCGTGGGCAACTGTCATCTGCCGAACTTGAACTTGATTTCCTCAAACGGGCAATCAGTGCCAGGGTGCGGGCGGCATTTTTCGACGTCCTGCTGGCCAGGGAGTCTCTTGAGACGGCTGGGCGAACCGTCGATCTCATGTCCAGAACCAGTGATTTGATGCGCGTTTCGGTTGATCAGGGTAAACGAACACGGCTTGAGTTGAATACCGCAATTATTGGCGTTGCGAGGGCGAAGAGCCAGGAAGCGGCGGCGCAAAGACAGCTGGAAGAGTCCAGGCTGGCCTTGAGTGAAGTTCTCGGCATTGACCCTCAGGACCCCATACGTGTGAAGGGCAATATCTCACTGAACTTTGAAAACCTGCCGGCGGAGAAGCGGCTGGTGGAACTTGCCTTGGCGCGACGGAGTGACCTGCAGGCGGCCATGGCGTTAGTTAACTCGGCGGAATCAAGCCTTGATTTGGCGCAAAGCCAGAAAATACCTAACTTAAAGGTATTCGGCTTCTATGATCGTGAAGAAGGCAGCAACATCATTGGTGGTGGTATTTCAGTACCCCTACCGACGCTGCACCGGTTTGGTGGTGAAGCGAAGCGCGCCACCGCAGAACTTGAAGCCGCTCAGGTCAGAGCCGAGCAATTACAGCTTAATATCAAAACCGGCGTGCTGAGGGCGCAAGCACAGTACCGAGCCGCCAGAGTGCAACTTGAGCAAATGAGCGAGTCTATTCTCAAGCGTTCCGAGGAAACGCTTGAGCTGATGCAGGTGGCTTTTCGGGCGGGCAAAGTCAGTACCACGGACGTACTGGCCACCCAGGATAACCTGATATCCGTACGCAACGAATACATCAAGGCCCAGAGCGATTACATCCTGGCGGTACGGGCACTTGAGATCAGTACCGGCGGCGGCATTGTCATGGCGGCCGGTGACGGCTAATGACGTTCACGCCTCACCCAGTAAACCACGCATTCCAAAAGTACCCATTTCCAAAGAGAGCTCAAGTATGTTGCAAATAACCAGGCGTCTTCCTTTAGCCCTGTTGTTGGCCGCGCTTTTCGTTTCTGGCGCCCCCCTCGCCCAGGAGGGGGATGCTGGTGAGCACGAAGGAGAGTCTCATCAAGATGACGGCAAACAAGGGCATGAAGAGGAACGCGAAGAAAAACACAACGAGGAAGAAGGTGCGGTACACCTGACCGAAGCACAGCAAAGCCTTCTGAATATTGCCGTTTCGCCGGCGGCGTCGGGGCGGGCGAATGAGAATATTAGAGCACCGGTGGAAATTATATTTGTGCCCGATCTGGTGGCAAAAGTAGGCCCGCTTCTTGAGGCAAAAGTATCGAAAGTTCTGGTGGATCTAGGTGACAGAATTTCAACAGGAGACACCCTCGCAACGCTTGACAGTGTGATGCTGGCCAGAGTTCGGGCACGCATGCAGTCGCTGACCGCCAAAAAAACCGCAGCTGAAGCCGAGTATAAGCGTGAGCGCTCACTTCAAAAACAAGGCATTTCCAGTGAGGAAGAGTTTCTTGCGGCCAAGGCACGTTTTCTGACCATGGCTGCCGAGCTGAACGCCGCCCGTGAGGAACTGAAAGCTTATGGCGTGTCGTCGTCTCAGTCCGATGCATCCGGTTTGGCAAGCTACGCCCTGAAATCGCCAATCAATGGCGTGCTTGAAAAAAGGGACGTTGTGATTGGCCAAACGCTGTCGGCTTCAGACACCCCATTCCTGGTTGTTAATAACCGTAAAGTCTGGGCCATGATCAAGGTGGCTGAATCCGATATCGATCAATTGACACTCGGGAACGATGTCAGGATCCAGTTACCGTCCGGTAAACCACGTGTTTATGTTGGCAAGGTCTCCTGGATATCCACACAACTGGACGAAACCAGCCGCACCGTTCTGGTGCGGGCAGAGGTTGACACTCCAGAAGGATACCTGCGGCCCGGCATGTTTGGTACCGCGCTGGTATCGAGTCCGTCCGACGCAGCCTTGCCGCTTGTGCCGCGGGACGCTGTTCAGACCGTTGAGGGTCGGGATGTTGTGTTTGTGCCGGGTGCAGAGCGGGGCGAATACCAGGCGACCCCTGTCAAAATCGGGGCTGAGGCAAACGGGTGGATTGAAATCCAGGAAGGCATTCGCAGTGGCCAGGTGGTGGTCGCGAACGGCGCTTTTGATCTCATGTCCGCGCTTACTGCCAAGAATCGCAGCGCCAGTCACGGTCACTAAGGTTTGGATATATGATAAACGCACTTGTTAACTATGCACTGGGTAATCGGCTGATGGTGATTGTCTTTGTGATTGGCATATCGCTGGCCGGGTATTTTTCCTTTAATAAGCTACCGGTTGATGCGTTTCCGGATGCAACGCCAACCATGGTGCAAATATTCACCACCAGCCCTGGTCTCTCCCCGGTTGATGTCGAGACCCTGATTTCCTATCCCGTTGAAGTCAGCATGTATGGCATTCCCGGGCTTGAACGGGTCCAGAGTACGTCGATATTCGGCCTCTCACGGGTCACCGTATATTTTGAGGATGGCACCGACATTTACTTTGCTCGCCGTCTGGTGACGGAGCGACTCGACGAAGCTGTGCGTCAGATCCCGGCCGGCATGGGCGAACCAGAACTCGGCCCCATCAGCACCGGGCTTGGCCGTATCATGATGTATTCGCTGGTTCAGGATGAAGGTTTCGAATTTACGCTGGAGGAAATGCGTACGATTCAGGACTGGATCATAAAACCGCAACTCAAGACCGTTCCGGGCGTGACCGGGGTTCTTTCCATTGGTGGCGACGTAAAACAATACCAAGTCAACATTGACGCTCGTGCACTGCAGGCCCGGGACCTCACCATTACGGACGTTCGCAAAGCCGTTGTCGCAAGCAACCGGAATGTGGGTGCCTCGTTTATTAATCGCGGTGGTGAGGAATACATCGTACGAGGTTATGGCTGGGTCAGCCCAGGCGAGGAGGGACTTGAGGATTTACGGCAAACGCTGGTAGCAGAACGGGAAGGGACACCGGTTTATCTGGGCGACGTCGCCGATGTTGAATTGGGCCCGGCAATACGTCGCGGTGCTGAAATATCGTCAGGCGAGGAGTCCGTCGGTGGTTACATCATGAAGCTGATTGATACCAACACCAGCCAGGTTCTTCGGGATGCTGAAACCAAAATAGCTGAGCTCAATCAGTCCCTGCCCGAAGGGCTCTCAATAAAGCCGTATTATTCCCAGGCAACGCTGGTGGAAAAGGCCATCGGCACGGTGGAGAAGGCTTTGCTTGAGGGGATAGCGCTTGTTGTTATCTTTCTGTACCTGTTTCTCGGAAACCTGCGTTCGACCCTCATTGTGGTGGCGACCCTCCCCCTCTCCGTTCTGGTGGCGTTCATTGGCATGCGGTTCGCCGGCTTGTCCGCCAACCTGATGAGCCTCGGCGGGCTGGCGATCGGCATCGGCATGATGGTGGATGGCGCGGTGGTGATGATAGAGAACATTTTCCGTCATCTCGAAGAGCGTTCAGAAGAAAACGTCAGCATGATACGCCTGGTGGGTGAAGCCGCCCGGGAGGTCGCCCGGCCGATTGTGTTTGGAATCGGCATCATCATTATCGTCTTTTTACCGCTGTTCACGCTAGAAGGCGTTGAAGGCAAGCTGTTCTCACCGATGGCTTATGCCATCTGCTTTGCCCTTCTAGGCTCGCTGATACTGGCGCTGACGGTGGTGCCGGTATTGAGTTCGCTGGCATTCAAGATGGGCATCAAGCACAAGGAGCCCCGCCTGGTCGGCTGGTTGAGCGCGGTGTATCGGCCGGTCCTGCGAACTGTTGTCAAAACACCCAAACTGGTGATGGGGATAGCCCTTGTCGTATTCTTGGGGAGCCTGACACTGTTTCCCTTTTTGGGCAGTGAATTCGTGCCGACGTTGCGGGAAGGTACGTTCCAGATTCGTTCAACATTACCGCCTGGCGCAAGCCTGGACTCCGCGATCAGCTATAGCAAACGAATTCAGGAAGTGCTCGGTGATTTCCCGGAGATTAACGGTAGCTATGCCCGTGTTGGGCGGGCCGAAATCGGTGGTGATCCGGAACCGGTTAATGTTGTGGCGACCATGGTGATACTGAAACCGCTGGATGAATGGCGAGATGGTGTTAGCTATGAGGATCTCCAGAGCCAGATCGCAGAAACGGTGAACGAACGAATACCCGGGTTGGCCAATAATATTTCGCAACCGATCCAACTGCGTACGGATGAATTGTTGTCCGGCGTCCAGGCGCAACTGGTGGCCAGCATTTTTGGCGATAACCTGGAAGAACTTGGGCGTATTGGCAAAGAAGTGGCGGCCTTGGCAATGGAGGTGCCCGGCGCGACGGATGTCCGCGCCCAGCAACTGGCGGGTAAAAAACAGATCGTTATTCGCCCGGATCGTGAGGCGCTCGCGCAATACGGTATCCGTGTCGATGACGTCATGAATACGGTTGAAACCGGTATTGGTGGCCAGGGCGCCGGATTCGTGTTTGACGGTGTGCGCCGGTTTGAGATTTTTGCCCGGCTGCAGGAAGAGTCCCGTGACTCCATTGACGCCATCCGCAACATGCCAATGCGGGGCGCGAACGGGGAAATGATTCCACTGTCACGTATCGCCAGCGTTGAAACTTATGCCGGGCCGAAAAAGATCTCACGCTCTAACGCCAGTCGGCGGCTTTATGTGCAAATGAACGTGCGTGGTCGCGACATGGGCGGTGTGGTGGCAGACCTTAAGCAGCGAATTGCCCAGGAGGTTGATATGCCACCGGGTTACTTCGTGGAGTTTGGTGGCCAGTTTGAAAATCAGCAACGGGCCATGGCCCGCCTGCAAATCGTCGTGCCGATCACTCTGGGCCTGATTTTCCTGTTGCTCTTCTCTGCATTCGGCAGCCTGCGTTACGCCAGCCTGATATTTTTGAACGTTCCGTTTGCCATTACCGGCGGTGTTGTCGCGCTGTTTGTCAGCGGCCTTTACCTGTCGGTACCGGCCGCCGTTGGCTTCATCGCCGTCTTCGGTGTCGCCGTGCTCAATGGCGTGGTGATGGTGAGTTACATCAACCAACTTCGGGATGAGGGCTATGACGTTATTGAAGCGGTCAAACTGGGTGCCGAGCGGCGTTTGCGACCGGTTCTGATGACGGCAACCGTTGCCATTCTCGGGCTGATACCTCTGCTGCTGGCGGATGGCATTGGTTCCAATGTCCAGCGCCCACTTGCCACTGTGGTCGTCGGGGGGCTGATCACGTCAACCTTACTGACGCTGGTGGTGTTGCCCAGTATCTACCGGTGGTTCGCTGCCGAACGTAACGATGTTGAAGTCTGACGAGGAGATGAGCCATGTATGAGATCAAAGCCTACGTACGTGAAACAATGGCGGAGCACGTCATCGATGGATTAGCGGAGGTGTCAGGGGTCACCAGTATTGCCGTGGTTCCATTGAGCGAATTCGGTCATTCAACGGGCGGCGGAAGCCACCTTGCAAAAGTACGCATGGTCAAGCTTGAAGTGGATGTGGCTGACGAAACGTCAGCATGGGAAGTTTCAAACGTGATCGTTGAGAAGGCCCGTACCCAAGAAGGGCATCCCGGTGATGGCAAGGTGCTTGTTTCCCGGTTGGTGAGGGCCATTCGCATTGAAGACGGGGTTGTTGATGAGGAGGCACTGTCCCGTCCAGGTAGTTAGCCGGCAATAACCGGGCTAGTGGACCATTCCAGGTGGCCGGGCTGACAGCGGTCGGCCCTGCAGTGTTGATGGCGACAAGGCCTCGGAAGTGGTCAACAAAACGCTTCAGTCCAAGCCCAAAAATGCGACCCATTGGTCTACAACCTTGATGGCCAATGACAAGCTATGCCCGCCGCCCCAGCAGTTCTGGGGAGCTCCTTCTTCTACCAAGCACCAAACGAGATTGATCCCGTGAGTCACGAACATGTTCATATGCCCCCCGAGACCAAGGACAAACGCGTTGCTATAGCCATCTGGGCGAACGGCATACTGACTCTGGCCCAGGTTGGAGGGGGTATCTTTGCTGGCAGCCTGGCCCTGATCGCCGACGCCTTGCATAACTTTTCAGACATGGCAGCGCTCGTTATAGCCTTTGCGGCTCGAAAAATTGCGCGCCGCCCGGCTGACTCAAAGATGACCTTTGGTTACGGACGAATTGAGGTCGTTGCGGCCCTCATAAACTACACCACTTTGATCATTATCGGGATCTACTTGGTCTATGAAGGTGGCATGCGGATAATCGATCCTCCGCAAATCAAGGGCTGGTGGGTAGTCTGGCTTGGCGGTATCGCCTTGGCAGTGGATGCATTAACAGCTTTGCTTACTTACTCGATGCAGAAGGACAGCGTCAACATCCGCGCGCTATTTCTTCACAATCTTTCCGATGCTCTCGCGTCGGTCGCCGTGGTTATTGGCGGGATTCTTATTCTGCTCTACGACCTGCGGTGGGTTGATCCTGCAATCACCATAGGCATTGCGGGCTACATTCTCTACCTGGGTCTGACGGAAATCGGCGGGACCATCAGAACACTCATGCTGGGCAGCCCTGTGGATATCGATACAGATGCCGTCATTCTGACTCTGTCAAACATCGAAGGCGTTATCGACCTTCACCACGTACATTTTTGGCAAATGGGAGAACACGATGCGTCGCTGGACGCTCATGTAGTTATCGAGAAAAGCGCATGGGATCAGCTTGAGAGCACCAAGTACAGGATAAAACAGGCTCTGGAGCAGGAATTCAACATAAATCATTCGACACTGGAGTTCGAACATCCCGACCATATTCACAAGGATGCCCATATCTATGGGCACGGTTAGGAGAAAGGTTCTCCGCCGTGTATGTGACGGTGGAAGTCCATACCTGCCCATCGCACTCCGAGCGCTCTCAGGCAACGTAGCGAAGCACCTCCATACTGACCATTAGCCAGTGTCCCCGATCAGGCCAGCGACTTTGGCCAGCAGGATGCTTGCGGCGTTGTCCGTAAACTGTTGGCCTTCTTCAATGTAACCCCTCACCGTCCTATCCAGCGTCAACTATCTTGTACGAACCGGCCAAGTTAATTGTTGCGCTATACCGCGCCGGAAGCTGTGACTGCTCAGGGTCGGCACAACGTCGAGGTTGCAGGTTTCCCCGAGCCCCTTCAGGATACGGTTCACAGAACCAGCTGACAGGGCTTGGGGTTGCAACTGATCCCAGCGGATGATGGCCCGAAATACCGGTCCGCTTTGAATATCCGCTTCCACCAGCCCAGCATGAACAGACCCATCAGCACAATCAGTACTCCAGCGGCCATGTTGGCTTCCTGCCGGTAGGCCATCAGCCACTGCCCCAAGAGACTGGCGCTTGCGCCCAGCGCGACGAAAATCACGCTGAACCCGAGCACAAAACAGAAGCTCAGCCACAATGCTTTCAGACGATTGGAGGTCTCATTCACCGCTCCGCCGGTAACGACGGACAAGTAGCCGGGTACGAGGGGCAATGTGCAAGGTGAAAAGAAGGACACCAGACCGCCCAAAAATGCGGCCAGGATGCCCCAGGTTGCAAGATCTGGCATTTAAGAACTCCAAAATCGGTGGTTTTCCGGGTTAGGATTACTGGCTTTCTGTCTTTTGGTAATCCCGTTGTTCCTCCGTCCAGAGCGTTTTCAGGTAGTCAATGACTGACTGGATCTCCTGAACGGTCATCTGCTCCTCGAAGGCCGGCATCGTCAACCGATCGGATTTATTGAAGGGGTATCGCCACCCCTCGGCAATCATCTTGAATAACATGGCATCGCTGTGGCGCCAGGTGTGGCCGGTTTCATCATGAGGTGGCGGGGGCATTTCCCCCTTCTCATCCGGCTTTTTCCAGTTGGCAGCGCCTTCACCTTGCCATCCGTGGCAAGCAGCGCAGTATTGCTCATAAATCTGTCTGCCCTGGGAGACTCCCGTCGGTGTACTGTCCGCACTCCCAGGTCCGCCCGAGGCGCCGGCAAAGACCGGCGCGGCGAGCAGGACTAGAGAGTAGATCCACTTATTCATGGACAGGCGTCCACTCGTCAGCGGCGCCACGGGCAAGCAGGTTCCCATTTGCCGTGCCTACCAGAAGTCCTTGTGACGGCGAGAAGGCAAGGGCTGTTACGGATTGGGGGGTCTTCAGGCTTGTCCAGGTTTCGCCGCCATCCGCGCTGTGATGAAGCTGGCCCTCGATCACCGCGTAAACGTTTTCCGGGGCAGCCGGGTCATAGCCGATGGCAGACACAGTGCCACGCAGGTCTCCCGCATCGCCCCAGAAGCAAAAACAGTCCATGGATCGTGAGACACCGCGGGTTGTACCGGCAAACAGCCAGCCACTTTCCATGCTGCCGGGCATGTCCGAGTGCAGGAATGCTTGCACCGGTTCCTGGGGACCGCTGTCCACTTTGACCCACTCGGCGCCACCGTCCCTGGACCGGAACATGCCGTCCGTCCCAAGGTATGCGTAGAGCGTTTCGGGTTGGGTGGCGTGAGCGGCCATAGCAGTAACCCCGAGGTTCGGTAGGGTGTCGCTGAGAGACTGCCAGCTCTCACTGGCACTGTCGTAACGCCACACGCCCAGGCCCGGACCGGCCAGGTAGACGCTCCCATCCGCCCCTCTGGCCAGGGAGGTGGGTTGAGCCCCTTGGTCCGTTGCCGGTAGCGCGATCTTGGTTGAAGTTCCGCCTGCAATGGTAAAGAGATCACTGTCCTGTAGCACCAGGAGAGCGCCTGATGAGTTGATCGTCAGGGCCGTCACTGGATGAGCGTCGTCTGCAGGTTGGGCTTGAGCCAGCGCTGGCAGCACGATTGCCAGCGTGAGCACGCAAACCCCCCAGGCCGCCCTGGTCGTAGAATGGACAATCGCTCTCATGGGACCAGCCTCAATAATCGTTGTGTTCGCGGAACACACTTTGCTGGCCGTTGGCACGGAAGGCGATGACCTGGTAATCCTCCTTCTTGCCGGTTTCCATACCAGGGCTGCCCTGGACCATGCCGGGCACTGAAAGCCCTACTGTATTGAACTGGGGATTTTCCAGGTAAGCAACAATGTCATCTGCTGGCACATGCCCCTCAATCACCACGTCACCGATCAACGCGGTGTGGCAGGAGGCCATTTCACGCGGCACGTCATATTGCTGCTTGATCTCGTTAAGGTTGTCGGTTTCTACAATGGTAATCTCAAAGCCATTGGCATCAAGATGTTCAGCCCAGGACTGGCAGCAGTCGCAATTGGGGCTCTTATAGATAGTGATAGCCGGACCAGATGCGCCAGCCGCGGCCATAGAGGTCGATGAATCGGTGGGTTCATTGGCCTGCATCGCCAGCGTGGTGGCGCCGGCGGCGAGAACGATGGCGGCCACACCCGTATATAGGGCAAGTTTTTTGGTCTTCATGGTAAATCCTCGATTTGATT
>JAGPVT010000026.1 GCA_018066865.1 Marinobacter sp.
CGTTCGGGTTCGATAACATTTTGAACGCCAGTGAGCTCAAGCTGATGGGCAGGCACAACCTCAGCAACGTAATGGCGGCGCTGGCGCTGGGTCAGGCGGCTGGGTTGCCGATGGAAGCCATGCAGAAGGCGGCCCGGGAATTTAACGGATTGCCGCACCGATGCGAGTTTGTACGCCGGGTCAACGGTGTCGATTATATCAACGACTCCAAAGGGACCAATGTCGGAGCCACCGTCGCAGCGATAGAAAGTCTGGCTCTTGATGGCGATGGACAAATAGTTCTGATCGCAGGTGGTGAAGCCAAAGGCGCAGAATTTTCCACGTTGGCGGGGCCGATCAGAACCGGATGCAGGGCGGTCGTACTGATCGGAACTGACGCGGATCGCATCGCTGAAACGCTAGGGTCGGATCCGCCGGTATATCGGGCCGCCTCTCTGGCGGAGGCCGTGAAAAGATCTGAAGAGCTCGCTTTGGAAGGAGACAGGGTTCTGTTTTCTCCTGCCTGCGCCAGTTTCGACATGTTCCGGGATTATATTGATCGCGGTGATCAGTTCCGCACGCTGGTGCAGTCTCTCGGAGAGGTGCTGTGATGCAGGCAGGACTAGCGGCAGCTCCCGTACGGACTCAGTGGGTGGGTGAAATCCAGCCCTTGGCAGTTCTGGTGATCACCTCGGTTGCTCTGCTGATCATCGGGGTTGTGATGATTTCCTCAGCATCCATGGACATGGCGGTAGAAACCTTGGGCAATGGTTACCACTATGTGATTCGCCAGCTCATGTTCGCAGTCATGGGCTCCATGCTCGCGCTGGTAGCGGTCAACGTGCCGGTGGCTTGGTGGGAACGCAGCGGCTGGTTGTTGCTTGGTATCGGTTTATTGGTGCTTGTGCTGGTTCTTACACCCCTGGGTCGCACGGTTAATGGATCAACCCGCTGGATTCCGTTTGGCTTGTTCAACGTGCAGGTCTCGGAAGTGGCAAAGCTTTGTCTGATTGCCTATCTGGCTGGATACGTCGTCCGTCGGCGTGATGAATTACTGAATACCTGGGCTGGTTTTCTGAAGCCTCTGGCGGTCCTGAGTGTGGCGTCTGCTCTGCTGGTTATCCAGCCAGACTTCGGGGCCACGGTGGTTCTGGTTACCGCGGCAGCCGGCATGATTTTCCTGAGCGGCGTGCGTTTGAGCCGGTTTGTGCCATTGATTGCGACGCTGGTGGTGATTGGCGCAGTTCTGATCCTGACCCAGCCCTATCGCCTGAAGCGCGTGGTGAGTTATCTCGACCCCTGGAAAGATCAGTTTGATACCGGCTATCAGTTAACCCAGTCGCTGATTGCATTCGGGCGCGGCGAATGGGGCGGTGTTGGCCTGGGCAACTCGATACAGAAACTGTTCTTTTTGCCGGAGGCCCACACCGACTTTATTTTCGCGATTATTGCTGAAGAGTTCGGATTACTGGGTTCATTACTTGTGCTCGGGCTGTTTACGGTGCTGGTTGTAACCGGTTTTGTGATTGCCCGCCGTGCCGAGAAGGCAGGTATGCCGTTCGGAGCCTGCTTTGCCTACGGTATTACGCTGCTGATCGGCCTGCAGGCGGGTATTAATATGGCGGTCAGCACCGGATTGCTGCCCACCAAGGGGCTAACCTTGCCTTTGGTGAGCTATGGCGGCTCCAGCCTGATGATCAGCTGCGTTTGTATCGGGATTCTGGCCAGGATTGAGATGGAAAGGCTCGACAAGGAAAAGCAGGCTACCGAAAAGACTCGCCCCCGAGAGCGGCGAGGAGCGCGTTATGACTGAACCTCGTCGGTTTTTGATGATGGCCGGAGGTACCGGAGGCCACGTGTTCCCGGCACTGGCCACCGCCCGGGCGCTTGAAGCGAAAGGGCATGAATTGCACTGGCTGGGCGCCATGGGAGGCATGGAAGAGAGGTTGATTGCGGACACGGGCATTCCTTTGTCGCTTATTCACATCTCCGGGCTCAGGGGGAAAGGCAAGCTGGCTCTCATCATGGCACCTTTCCGCCTGATGCGGGCATTGGGTGAAGCCTTCACAATCATGCGTCGTATTCGCCCGGACTGCGTGGTTGGTATGGGGGGCTTCGTAACTGGCCCCGGCGGTCTGGCTGCATGGCTGACACGAACACCCTTGGTGATTCACGAGCAGAACGCCATTGCAGGAATGACCAATCGCATTCTGGTCCGGTTTTCGAAAACGGTGCTGGAAGCCTTCCCGGGAAGTTTTGGTAAAGATGTCATTACCCGGTGCACAGGCAATCCGGTGCGCGAAGATCTGGCAACTCTGCCAGCGCCGGAACAGAGACTGGCAAAGCGTTTGTGCGAGCGCGGTGAGCAAAGCACCCCGCTGCGTATTCTGGTGGTCGGTGGCAGTCTGGGAGCTCAAGTATTTAATCAGCAGTTGCCAGAAGCCTTGGCAACGCTGCCCGAACAGGAGCGGCCGCACGTTCGTCATCAGTGTGGTGAAAAGCACCTTGAAGCCGCGCGAGCTTCTTATAAACAACACGGAGTTGATGCCGATGTGGAGCCGTTTATTAAAGATATGGCAGAGGCCTACAGCTGGGCGGATATCGTGTTATGCCGAGCGGGTGCACTGACGGTTTCAGAACTGTGTGCGGCGGGAATTGGTGCTTTGTTGGTGCCATTTCCTCACGCGGTAGACGACCACCAAACGAAAAATGGTCAGCAAATGGTGAATGCCGGTGCGGCCGTGCTGATACCACAGTCACAGCTTACGCCGGCGATACTGGCTGAGACCCTGGGCGATCTTGCGAACAATCGCGCCCGGGTTATGGATATGGCAAAGGCTGCACGCACGCTGGCTCGCCCCGATGCAACGGAGAGAGTCGTGAATTATTGTCTGGAGGCCGCAAATGGGTGATACAACCAATCCGCCGCTTGTTTTTCAGGTACCGGAAATGCGCCGGATTCGCCACATTCACTTTGTGGGTATCGGCGGCGCAGGTATGAGCGGTATTGCTGAAGTCCTGAAAAATCAGGGCTATGAAGTGTCTGGCTCAGACCTGAAAGAAGGCGTTGTTACAGGCCGTCTCAAGGCCATGGGTATTGAGGTTCAGATCGGCCACCGCGAAGAGAACAGCGCCAGAGCCGACGTGGTTGTGGTGTCTTCGGCGGTAGGTTCCGATAATCCCGAGGTGGCTTCGGCCCGCAGTCGGCGGGTGCCCATCGTGCCCCGTGCGGAGATGCTGGCGGAGATTATGCGTTACCGCCATGGCATTGCTGTGGCCGGAACCCATGGGAAAACCACCACCACCAGCCTGATCGCTTCAGTGTTTGGTGAGGCAGGGCTTGATCCTACCTTTGTGATCGGCGGCAAATTGAACAGCGCTGGCACTAACGCCAAGCTGGGCGGTTCTCGTTATCTGGTTGCAGAAGCAGATGAAAGCGATGCGTCGTTCCTTCACCTGACACCGGTGATCTCTGTGGTCACGAACATCGAAGCGGACCACATGGATACCTACGACGGCGACGTCGAAAAGCTCAAGCAGACCTTTGTGGACTTTCTCCACAACCTGCCGTTTTACGGCGTGGCAGTAATGTGCGTCGATGATGACTATGTGCAGGAAATTATTCCGCGTATCTCCCGCGCGATTATCACCTATGGCATCGACAATCCCGACGCCGATTATCGCGCCGAGAATATTGTAACAGACGGTCTGAGAACCCATTTTGTTGTGAAACGCCCCGGCGGGCGCAGTGATCTGACGGTCGAGCTGAAGATGCCCGGGCGCCACAACGTGCTGAACTCACTTGCGGCGATTGCGGTTGCAACAGATGAAGGCGTTGCTGACGAAGCCATTTGCCAGGGGCTGGCAGCTTTCGCGGGTGTCGGGCGGCGTTTTCAGGTCAATGGCGATTATAAAACACCGAAGGGCACGGTCACCCTGGTGGATGACTATGGCCACCACCCGACTGAGGTGGAGGCTGTGATTCGTGCAGCTCACGATGCCTGGCCGGGACGGCGGCTGGTGATGTTGTACCAGCCCCACAGATTCACCCGTACTCGCGATCTTTATGAAGATTTTGTGCGGGTTTTGTCTGAGGTCGATGGCTTGTTGCTGATGGATGTTTACTCCGCTGGCGAACCAGCTATTCCTGGCGCGGACGGCCGTGCATTGTGTCGCAGCATACGGCAGCGCGGCAAAGTGGAGCCCGTGTTTGTAGACGATAACCGCAAGATCGAGAGCTTGCTGGAAAGCGTGCTTCAGGACGGTGACCTTTTGATTACACAGGGTGCTGGCGACATCGGTGGTGTAGCGAGTCGGCTGGCAGCAGCAGGAGCAATTTCAGGTGAGTGATATACAGCATCCCAGGATACCAGCGTATCAGGCTGAGCCGGAATTGGTCCGGGCGCTGGGGCGTGTGGCTGTTTTTATGGGGGGAGACTCTGCTGAACGTGACGTCTCGCTCAAAAGCGGTAAGGCAGTTCTTGCTGCCCTGGTATCTGCCGGCGTTGATGCGTTTGGCTTGGATGTTCAAGGCTGCCTGTTGAAAACCGTAGAAAACCCCGAGTTTGATCGGGTTTTTATAGCGTTGCACGGTCGCGGTGGGGAAGACGGAACGCTGCAGGCGATCCTGTCTCAGGCTGGTATTCCTTACACCGGCAGTGAAGTGATGGCGTCTGCCCTGGCGATGGACAAGCTGCGCACCAAATACGTTTTCGCGGGTTGCGATTTGCCGACACCGAAATTCAGAACCATGACATCTGTTGATGACGCAGAACAGATTGTCCGGGAATTACGCCCGCCGCTGAGCGTCAAGCCTTCCCGTGAAGGTTCCAGCATCGGCATCCGCAAGGTGAACACCGTTGCCGAACTGGTTGAGGCGTACGAAGCCGCAACAGCGCTGGATACCCTGGTGCTGATTGAGGAATGGATTGAAGGCCCGGAATTTACCGTCAGTTTGCTGCAGGACAGCGCACTTCCGGCAATAGGGCTTAGCACAGATCACGTGTTCTACGACTATGACGCGAAATACCTGGCGGATGACACCCGTTACAGAATTCCCTGCGGCCTGTCGCCCCAGGACGAAGTGAGGCTACAGAATCTTGCTCTCGAGGCTTTTCGGGTAGTGGGCTGCCGCACCTGGGGCCGTGTAGACATCATGCAGGATGCAGAGGGTGAGTTCTGGCTGCTGGAAGTGAATACGGTACCGGGCATGACCGATCACAGCCTTGTACCTATGTCTGCGAAAGCCGCCGGTATCAGCTTTGAAGAGTTGGTCGTACGGATTCTTCGCGACACGCTGGAGGGTGCAAATGCTTGAAACACTGCTGATCCGGAGCCGGGCGATACCGTCCGACCCTCCCCGGCGCCGGGGAGCAACCTCCCTCGGTCCGGAGAAGGACCGGTTTGGTGTGTTGAAGGCGGTGCTGGCAGCGGTACCTTGGCTGCAGGCCGGTATGGGTATCGCGATTCTGTTTGCAGCGGGCCTGGTACCTTGGGCAACCGGCAAAGTGCTGGGAGCCATGGATCAGCAAATACTGGCTATTGATGTGAACGGTGAGTTTGTCGGAGACAGTCGCGTAGCGATTGAACGTCAGGCGGGGAACTGGATTGGTAAGAGCTATTTCTCGACCGATCTCTCGGACATCAAGGCCGATCTCGAGAAGCGGCCCTGGGTTGAGACAGTTGCGGTACGCCGGGTATGGCCGGATCGCCTGGAAATCAACATCCGGGAGAAAAAGCCGCTGGCTTACTGGTCCGATGGTCGCCTGGTCAGTCGCACTGGCGAGCTGTTTATGCCGCCCAACCCCGACGTGGCCGGGCGCTTGCCGCGGCTTTCCGGGCCTGATGGGCGGGTCCGTGATGTGATCACCATGGCGCGGACCATGAGTGACAAGCTGGTGGGGCATGGCCTGGGGTTTTCCGGGCTGACACTGGAGCGGCGAGGGGCCTGGACTCTTCGTCTCTCAAATGGAATTGAAGTGGTGCTGGGCCGGGATCAGGTCGCGAAGCGCTTTGAACGTTTTATAACGGTTTATGAAAACCGGCTTATATCGCGGTCGGATGAAGTTAGCCGGGTAGATGCCCGCTACACGAATGGTGTAGCGGTTCAGTGGAAGCCAGCACAGGCTGCTTCCGGCCCGAAAACATAGAAACAGTAAATTCAGACCTACGGTTTGGTGGAATACATGTCATCGGTTGAAACGGAAAACATGATTGTCGGCCTCGATATCGGAACCTCAAAGGTGGTTGCGATCGTTGGCAAGCGCAAGATGGATGGAACCATTGAGGTGGTGGGTATTGGTTCCCACCCGTCCCGGGGGCTGAAGCGGGGTGTGGTGGTCAATATCGAAACCACGGTCCAGGCGATCCAGCGTGCGGTGGAAGAGGCGGAGCTGATGGCAGGTTGCCGCATTCACTCCGTGTATGCGGGGATTGCCGGCAGCCACATCAAAAGTCTCAACTCCCACGGCATCGTTGCCATCCGCGACCGGGAAGTGACTCAGGCGGACATCGACAGGGTTATCGATGCGGCACAGGCTGTCGCCATTCCCGCCGATCAGAAAATCCTGCACATTTTGCCGCAGGAATTTGTGATCGATAACCAGGAAGGGATCAAGGAGCCCATGGGCATGTCCGGTGTGCGCCTCGAGGCAAAGGTTCATCTGGTGACCTGCGCAGTCAACGCAGCTCAGAACATTGAGAAATGCATTCGCCGCTGCGGTCTCGAGGCCGACGACATCATTCTGGAGCAACTGGCGTCCAGTCACGCGATCCTCACCGAGGACGAAAAAGAACTGGGTGTCTGCGTTGTGGATATGGGTGGCGGTACCACAGACATCGCCGTATTTACTGGCGGTGCTATTCGCCACACAGCGGTTATTCCCATTGCCGGCGACCAGGTTACCAACGACATCGCTATGGCTCTGCGTACGCCTACGCAGAACGCCGAAGAGCTCAAGATCAAATACGCCTGCGCCTTGACGCAACTGGCTGGCGCTGACGAAACCATCAAGGTTCCCAGCGTTGGCGACCGTGCGCCCCGTGATCTTTCACGCCAGGCGCTGGCGGAGGTTGTTGAACCGCGCTACGAGGAGTTGTTTACCCTCGTGCAGTCGGAGCTGCGCCGCTCAGGTTTTGAGGATCTGGTTCCGGCGGGCATCGTTATTACAGGCGGCGCCTCCACCATGGAAGGCGTAGTGGAGCTGGCGGAAGAAATCTTCCATATGCCGGTACGACTGGCGTGTCCGCACGCCGTTTCCGGCATGACAGAAGTTGTTAATAACCCCATCTACGCCACCGGCGTCGGGTTATTGATTCATGGTTTCCGGCAGATGGATCTTGGCCGGGCACCGGTGCTCAAGGGTGAAGATGCACCCTCGCTGTTTGAGCGCATGAAGGCCTGGTTCACCGGTCATTTCTGACGGTTCCGGGAACGCAGTAAACGAAGGTATCTCGAAAATACACTCTTGAATAAACAGCCTGGAACAAGGCTGAAAACAGCACGAAGGAGAAGGGGAATGTTTGAACTAGTCGATAATGTCCAACAAAACGCTGTCATAAAGGTAATCGGTGTTGGCGGCGGCGGCGGTAACGCTGTGCGCCACATGCTGAACAGTGACATTGAGGGTGTAGATTTCATCTGCGCCAACACAGACGCCCAGGCTCTGGCTGGTATGGATGCCCGTCAGATAATTCAGCTGGGTGGTAACATCACGAAAGGACTGGGAGCAGGGGCAAACCCGGAGATCGGTCGCCAGTCCGCTCTTGAAGATCGCGACCGTATCGCCGAAGCCATTAAAGGCGCGGATATGGTGTTTATCACCGCTGGCATGGGTGGCGGTACAGGCACAGGCGCCGCACCGGTAGTTGCCGAAGTTGCGCGGGAAATGGGCATACTGACCGTTGCAGTGGTTACCAAACCTTTCAATTTTGAAGGTGGCAAACGGATGAGCCTGGCCGACGTGGGGCTCAAAGAGCTCGAAGAATGCGTTGACTCGCTGATCACCATTCCCAACGAAAAGCTGCTCGCTGTGCTGGGTAAAAAGACCAGCCTGCTGGACGCCTTCGCTGCTGCGAATGATGTTCTGCTCGGTGCGGTTCAGGGTATTGCTGATCTGATTACCCGCAACGGCATGATCAACGTCGACTTTGCTGACGTTAAGACGGTTATGTCCGAGATGGGTATGGCCATGATGGGCACAGCGACCGCGACCGGAGAGAACCGCGCACGGGAAGCTGCAGAAGCAGCCATTCGCAGCCCTCTGCTGGAAGATGTAAACTTGCAGGGTGCCAAAGGTATTCTGGTCAACATTACCGCAGGTATGGACCTGAACCTGGGCGAATTCTCCGAAGTTGGCGATATTGTGCGTGAGTTTGCGTCCGATTCTGCCACCGTTGTAGTCGGTACCGTCATTGATCCGGAAATGACCGAAGAGCTGAAGGTCACGGTTGTTGCGACCGGGCTTGGTGGGGATCGCGAAAAGCCAACCAAAGTGGTTGATAACACCCGCACTCTGGATGGCAAAACGGATTACAACCAGTTGGACCGCCCTGCAATCCTGCGTCGCCGTGCTGTATCGCACGGTAATGTCGCGGTTGACCAGAGCAAAGAAAGCGAAGAGCAGGGCGTCGACTATCTCGATATTCCCGCATTCCTTCGCAGGCAGGCGGACTGATATTCTGTTGCAACTGACATCCGGTTAGGGTTCATATTTGTGCACTCAGAACACAACGCCGGATAACAAAACGCTGACAGCCAAGGGCTGATGTTGCATGAATTTCAGGCAATGTCGGGCGGGGCAAATGGTAATCAGTCTTATTTTTTGATATTCTGCGCCCAGATTTTTGTTTGGAATATCGCCATTTTTACGGAATAACGAACTGATGATCAGACAACGGACACTAAAAAACACGATCCGTGCTACCGGCATCGGGCTGCACTCGGGGGAAAAGGTTTACCTTACCCTGAAGCCCGCACCGGTAGATTCGGGAATCATTTTCCGGCGCACCGATCTTGACCCAGCGGTTGAGATTCTGGCCTGCGCTGAAAATGTGGGTGAGACCATGCTGTCAACGACGCTGGTAAAAGACGGTGTCCGTGTGGCGACGATTGAGCATTTGCTATCTGCCATGGCTGGTCTCGGTATCGATAACTGTTTTGTTGAATTGAGCGCTGCAGAAGTGCCGATCATGGACGGCTCTGCCGGCCCGTTCGTCTTTCTGCTGCAGTCGGCCGGCATCGCTGAGCAGGAAGCTGCCAAGCGGTTCATTCGCATCAAGCGCGAAGTAACCATTGAGGAAGGCGACAAGAAGGCTACCTTCCTGCCGTTTGAAGGCTTCAAGGTGAGCTTTGGCATCGACTTTGATCATCCTGTGTTCAAAGGCCGTGCCCAGACCGCGACCGTCGATTTTTCAAGCACGTCTTTCGTGAAGGAAGTCAGCCGCGCACGGACTTTCGGGTTCATGCGTGATATTGAAAAGCTGCGGGCGATGAATCTGGCACTGGGCGGCAGTGTGGATAACGCCATTGTGGTAGACGACTACAAGATTCTGAACGAAGACGGTCTTCGTTATGAGGATGAGTTCGTCAAACACAAAGTACTGGATGCAATCGGGGATCTGTACCTGTTAGGCAATAGCCTGATTGGTGAGTTCCGTGGCATCAAGTCCGGTCACGATCTGAATAATAAGTTGCTGCGCAAGCTCAGGGCAGAAGAGGATGCATGGGAGGTGGTGACCTTTGATAATGAAGAAACCGCGCCTATCTCCTACATGAAGCCTGTGCTGGCGGTGCCGGCTTAGGGCTGGATGCCTTAATCCCGGACGTGGCTTGCGAGTTTTTCGAGAACCTCGCGTAGTTTTTTATCCTTCGTGTGCCCGGCTTCCTCTTTGAGGAGTCGGGCATTTTCTTTGCTCAGAGGTATTTTTTTAGCCGGCGGCTTTTCACTAAACCGTGGAGGAGCCACTTTTACCTTGAGTTTCCAGACAAAACGGAACAGCTCGTTTTCACGGAGTTTTTCCATAATCTCGTGCTGTCGGAAACGAATCTGGCTGGCATTGCCTGCACTCTCCGCAGATAAGGTGAGTTCCCCCTCGTGGCAGCAAACAAACCGGGTACCGGTCACAAGCGCAGGCGGTAATGAGGCCATAACCTGTTCTTCCGCCTGGTGGTGCATATCGGCTTTTGCCACCAGCTCTCGAAGAACCGGTGTTCTTCCCAAGTTGTTGAAGGTCATTTTTTGATCATTTTTTCGTTTCATAAGGCGTTTTCTTCTCGACGGCCACGATAACGATTGGTTACACTTCGGCACGTTTTGTGCGTAGTGCCAGCGCTGCTCTTGTTTTACCTTGTTGTAATTGAGTATGTCTACCGGGCGCTGCGATTTATCAGTACGTAGTTGTTGTCAAGGATGGCAGACCCACTCGGAACATTCAGGGCTGAAACACTACAGGACACGGTTGCAGCTCATCGATGAAACCAGAAGACAATATGAATATCATTCTTGTAGGCAAAAGCCACGGCAAGTCCCGTGTGCTGGCGCTGAATGGCACGGTTGCTTTTGCACTGGCGCTTGCCGTCGCTGCATTGATTGCAGCAGCGGGTTGGGGCGGATACAGCGTGGCGGTAAGCCAGGCAGAGGCCGATAAGCCTTCAGATTCCGAACTCGTTGCAGAGTGGCAGAGCAAACTTGGCGAACAAAAAGCTGAGCTTGCCGGGCTGCAGCAGAATGTACAGGATCAGGTAGATGCCCTGACACTGCGCCTCGGAGAAATTCAGGGCCGTTTGCTGCGTCTTGATGCGCTGGGCCAGCGCTTTGTAGAATCCGGCCTGGTTGGCAGTGATGAATTCGATTTTAACCAACCGGCAGCGGTTGGTGGCCCCGAAGATTCACTGCCTGCAGATTCCTTCTCGGCACCCGAGTTGACCCGGATGATAGACGAGCTGGAACACAAAATGCAGGACCGAGAGCAACAATTGCGGCTGCTGGATCAGGTCTCCTCCCGGCAGAAGCTGGAAGACGAATTGTACCTGGAGGGCCGCCCGATCACCTGGGGCTGGCTATCTTCTCGTTATGGTTATCGTTCCGATCCGTTTACCGGAAAGCGTACCTGGCATGCAGGCGTTGATCTTGCGGGAAAGGACGGCAGCGATATCATCTCTGTAGCGGGTGGGGTTGTATCCTACGCGGGTGAGCGTTATGGCTACGGCAATCTGGTGGAGATTGATCACGGCGATGGCCTGATTACCCGCTACGCTCACTGCAAAACGATCAAGGTTAATGTGGGTGATGTAATCCAGAAGGGACAGGTGCTGGCGTTGATGGGGAGCACGGGTCGCTCCACCGGGCCCCACGTTCACTTTGAGGTTATGCGTAACGGAAAAAGCGAGAATCCGGAAACCTACATCAAGAGAGCCAGTCGCTAGGATTTCAGGCTTCGCCTGTCGTTTTCTTTGTTCCCACCCGTTTCATCAGGTTCGTTACCGTCCGGTATTTGGCGCAGGATAGCCTCGTAATCCTGGCTATGTGGGCCCTGCCTTTTGTACTGTCACAAAATAAGGTTAGAATGCCGGCTTCCTCCGTTTAATCAAAGAAGTAGTTGTCTATGTTCTCAAAGCTTGCAACCAAGATGTTCGGCAGTAAAAATGCCAGAGAAATCAAGAGAATGCGCAAAACAGCCTTGCGTGTTAATGAGCTTGAGGAGCAGTTTGGTAATCTGGCGGACTCCGAGTTGCAGGGCAAGACGGCCGAGTTCCGTCGCCGGCTCGAGGAAGGCGAGAGCCTGGATGCGCTTTTGCCCGAGGCTTTTGCGACGGTCCGTGAGGCTGGGCGGCGCGTTATGGGCATGCGCCACTACGATGTACAGTTGGTTGGCGGTATTACCCTGCATGAGGGTCGGATTGCGGAGATGAAGACCGGTGAGGGTAAAACGCTGGTCGCGACCGCTGCTGTTTATCTCAACGCCTTGCCTGGCAAAGGCGTGCACGTTGTAACCGTTAACGATTATCTGGCCAGCCGTGATGCCGAGTGGATGGGCAAACTGTATCGCTTCCTTGGCATGCAGGTAGGCGTGGTCGTTGCCGGTCAGGCTCCGGAGGAAAAGCGAGCCGCGTACCAGGCTGATATTACCTACGGCACGAACAATGAATTTGGCTTTGATTACCTGCGTGACAACATGGCGTTCAGCACCGATGACAAGGTGCAACGTGGTCTCCACTATGCGATTGTGGACGAAGTCGACTCGATCCTTATCGACGAAGCCCGCACCCCTCTGATTATTTCCGGCGCCGCCGAAGACAGCTCGAAAGCTTATCTGGCTATTAACGAACTGATCCCCAGTCTGCAAAAAGGTGAAGTCAGTGAGGAGGGTGAATCCACCGGTGATTTCACCATTGATGAAAAGTCGCGCCAGGTCGAACTTACCGAGGCGGGCCATGAGCGGGTTGAAGAACTGCTGCTGAGCCGCCAACTTCTGGAGGACGGCGAGAGTCTATACTCCGCAGCAAACCTTAGCCTGCTGCATCACGTGCATTCTGCGCTCCGGGCCCATCACCTGTTCCAGAAAGATGTGGACTACATTGTTCAGGGTGGCCAGGTTGTCATTGTTGATGAGCATACCGGCCGCACCATGCCGGGCAGGCGCTGGAGTGAGGGTCTGCACCAGGCGATGGAAGCCAAAGAAGGCTTGAAAATCCAGGCCGAGAGCCAGACTTTGGCTTCGACGACCTTCCAGAACTATTTCAGGCTTTATGAAAAGCTTGCCGGTATGACCGGTACCGCTGATACTGAAGCTTTCGAATTCCGGCAGATTTACGGCCTTGATGTGGTGGTCATACCGCCCAACAAGCCGATCCAGCGAGTTGATTTCAACGACCTTGTTTACCTGACTCAGGATGAAAAATTCCACGCCATCATTGATGAGATCAAGGATGTGACGGGTGAGGGGCGGCCAATCCTTGTGGGTACGGCGTCTATCGAGGCATCTGAGCTGCTCTCCATGCTGCTGAAAAAGGCACGTATAGAGCACAAGATTCTCAACGCCAAGCAGCACGAATCGGAAGCCCAGATCATTGCTCAAGCCGGCCGTCCTGGTGCTGTTACCATTGCCACCAACATGGCTGGCCGGGGTACGGATATTGTGTTGGGTGGCAATTGGGAGCATGAAGCTGCTGTACTGGATAGTGCCTCTGAGGAGGAGGTTGCCCGTCTCAAAGCAGAATGGACGGAGCGCCACAATCAGGTAGTGGAAGCTGGTGGCCTGCACATTGTCGGCACAGAACGCCATGAATCCCGTCGCATAGATAACCAATTGCGCGGCCGGGCCGGGCGCCAGGGTGACCCGGGCTCCTCCCGCTTCTTCCTGTCCCTGGAAGATAACCTGATGCGGATCTTTGCGCCGGATCGGGTAAAGAGCCTGATGCAGGCCATGGGTATGAAGAAGGGCGAGGCGATTGAGCACCGCATGGTCACCAACGCCATTGAAAAATCCCAGCGCAAGGTCGAAGGCCGTAACTTCGACATGCGTAAAACGCTGCTTGAGTACGATGACGTTGCCAATGACCAGCGCACCGTTATCTATGATCAACGTAACGAGGTCATGTCCTCCGAAGACGTTTCGGAAATGGTTGATACCATCCGTGAGGACGTTGTCGATGCGTTGATCAGCGAACATATACCACCCCAGAGCATGCCCGAGCAGTGGGATGTGGCGGGGCTCGAGACTCAGTTACAATCGGAGATGTCGATCGATCTACCGATCCAGACGTGGCTGGAAGAAGACAAGAAGCTTTTCGAGGACAACCTGCGCCAGAAAATTCTGGACGAAATTGTTGCGGCATACCGGGCCAAGGAAGAGGTGGCCGGCGCCGAGTCCATGCGCAAGTTCGAAAAGCAGGTGTTCCTGCAGGTTCTGGATACCCTGTGGAAAGAACACCTCTCCAACATGGATCATCTGCGTCGTGGTATCCATTTGCGTGGTTACGCTCAGAAAAACCCCAAGCAGGAATACAAGCGCGAAGCGTTTAATCTGTTTGAGAGCATGCTTGAAACCATGAAGCGTGATGTAACCCGTGTGCTGTGCCACGTTCGGGTTCAGAGCCGGGAAGAAATGGACGAGGTTGAGCGGCGTCGCAAGGAAGAGCTTGAGCAGGAGCTTGCCAAAGCTCGCTTGCGCCACGATGAGACCAGCGCGACCGCACAGAGTGAAGCTGAGCGGGCGGGCAACAGTGGCGCTGGAGATTCCCGGCAAACCATGCCTGAAACCTTCGTGCGACAGGAGCGTAAGGTGGGCCGCAACGAGCCTTGCCCATGCGGATCCGGTAAAAAGTTCAAACAGTGTTGCGGCAAGGTGAGCTGACCACACTATTGCGCTGACAGAACGCAAAGTACGGAGCCCGCAATCGACCAGTTGACTGGCAGACTGCGGGCTTTTCGTTTTCAGGCTTATTTATTCCAGAATCAGAAGGAGTGGCAGGATGGCGGTTGGACCAGGAACCTTACCCGAATTTTTCCCGGTAGCAGGTGTCAGGCTGGGAATTGCCAGCGCCGGTATCAAAAAGCCCGGGCGTAAAGATTTGGTGGTGTTTGAGTTGGCACCGGGTAGCCGGGTTGCCGGTTTGTTCACCCGTAACCAGTTCTGTGCTGCACCGGTTACCCTGAGCCGCAAGCATCTGGCTGAGAAGGCGCCACGTTACCTTTTGATTAACACAGGAAATGCCAACGCCGGTACTGGCAAGCATGGTATGGAAGATGCGCTTGCCTGCTGCCAGGCATTGGCGCAGCAGGCGGGTGTCAGTGCTGCCGAAGTGCTGCCATTCTCGACGGGTGTGATTGGTGAACCTTTACCGGTTCAGAAAATCGTCAGTGCTCTGCCAGATGCGCTGGCTAGCACCGCGGATAATCGTTGGGCGGAAGCCGCGAACGGCATAATGACAACGGACACACGCCCAAAGGGCGCATCGGCTCAGGTTGATTTGGGTGGCCATACCGTCACCATTTCCGGCATCAGTAAGGGCGCGGGTATGATTCGCCCCAACATGGCCACCATGCTGGGTTTTATTGCCACCGACGCCCTGATTGCACCAGATGCGCTGCAGGCATTGGCATCGGAACTTGGGGAGCAGTCTTTCAATCGGATCACTATCGACGGGGATACTTCCACCAACGATGCCTGCACGTTGATAGCTAGCGGCCAGTATGGTGGCCCTGAAATTACTCTGGATAGTCCGCAGCTGCCGACCCTTCGGGATGCGCTGAGAAAGATTTATCTGGATCTCGCTCACGCTATTGTGCGCGATGGCGAGGGCGCGACCAAGTTTGTCACTATTCATGTCAGTGGTGCGGCGGTCCAACAAGAAGCGCTGGATGTGGCGTATGCGGTAGCCCACTCGCCTCTGGTGAAAACGGCGCTGTTTGCGTCGGATCCCAACTGGGGCCGGATTCTGGCGGCTGTCGGGCGGGCTGGCGTTGTTGATCTGGACGTCAATGCGCTGGAAATCCACCTTGGGGATGTTTGTCTCGTAAGGGATGGTGGCCGCGCCGAGGATTATTCCGAGGCTCGTGGGCAGGCAGTCATGGATCAGGAAGAGATCACCATCGCTATTGACCTTAAACGGGGTGATATAAGCGAAACGGTCTGGACCTGCGACTTTTCTCACGATTATGTCACTATCAACGCAGACTACCGCAGCTAAGCATGGCCACAGCAAAAAACGATGTCCGGGAGGTGCATGTCGCGGTCGGTGTTATTGTCCGCGAGGGGCGCGTGCTTATTGCTCGCCGCCCGGATCATGTTCATCAGGGTGGCTTGCTGGAGTTTCCCGGCGGCAAAGTTGAGTCGGAAGAAACGGTACAGGCTGCGCTGATCCGTGAGATCGCGGAAGAGACAGGGTTAGAGATACCACTGGGCACATTGCGGCCTGTGATTGGTGTCCGCCACGATTACGGTGACAAGCACGTATTTCTGGATGTCTGGAGAACAGATCAAGCGCAGGGCGAAGCCCATGGTCGTGAAGGGCAATCCATAGACTGGGTGAGCCCTGAAAGCCTGCGGGATGAAGACTTTCCAGCGGCAAACCGACCGATTATCCGGGCGCTGAAATTGCCTTCGTTGCTGGCGATAACTGGTGATATTAGCGCTGGTGACATTGGCATTGAGCAACTGCGCAAGGCACTTGTGCGGTTGCCAGCACGTGATCGCTTGCCGCTGGTAGTGCTGCGCGCGCCGATTATGGGCGCGGAGAGCTATGGTTCCTTGGCTGAGTCTGCGTTAGAGCTGTGCGAGGCTGCTGGTGTCGGCCTTGTGCTTCACGGGCCAACTGACGTGTTTGATGACAACCCGGATGCGGCGGGGCTGCATCTGCCTTGGCGTGAAGCCGAAAAACTTGAGGCGAGGCCCGTTCCGGACGGTGTCTGGCTCGGTGTGTCCTGTCACGATGCTCAACAAATAGATCACGCTGTAGCCATTGGTTCCGATTACGTGACCCTGGGCCCGGTAAAACCGACGGCAACGCATCCCGGAGCCCCGATATTGGGCTGGGCAAAGTTCCGTGATCTGGTTTCTTGCGCACCGATACCGGTTTTCGGGCTGGGCGGGCTGGAACCAACTGACCTCGATGAGGTACAGCAGGCGGGCGGCCAGGGCGTGGCCGGAATCCGTTACTGGTGGCCACAAAACTGAGGATGATAATAAGTGCCGGAGGGTATCTCTGATATGCTCGCTGGCTCGTTTCTTGTTTATATCACTATATTTTGATCATTTATTGAATCTGAACCCCGGGAGACACCGTGAGCAAACTGACCCATCTCGACAACAAGGGCGAAGCCCGCATGGTGGATGTTACGGATAAGGCCTTAACGGAGCGTGAAGCCCGCGCAGAGGCGCGAATTTACATGAAAAGTGAAACCCTTCGGATGATCACCGAAGGCGAGCATCCGAAGGGCGACGTGCTGGCAGTCGCGCGTATTGCCGGAATCATGGCGGCCAAAAGAACACATGACCTGATTCCGTTATGCCACGCCCTGAATCTGACCTCGGTGAAGGTTGAACTCACTCCGGGGGAGGATGGCGCATCGGTGCATGTACTGACCCGCTGCAAGCTTTCCGGCCAGACGGGTGTCGAAATGGAAGCGCTGACCGCGGCCAGCGTCGCAGCACTGACGCTTTATGACATGTGCAAGGCCGTCGACAAGGGTATGGAGATCAGTGGAGTGCGCTTGTTGGAGAAGAAAGGCGGGCGCAGTGGGCACTGGGTTGCTGACAATCAGTGATGCATGATCTGCACTGCGCCATGGCCCGTAGATATGTTCCGCAATTACGCCTCATCGCCTGCCCGTGGTAGAATGCGCGCCCCGATTTACTGAACCACGAGGAAACACTGTGGCTGTTCGTTACATCCAAAGCTGTCGGTTGCCTACCCCGTTCGGGGTATTCGATATGCATGGCTTTGAGGAGTCGGATACAGGAAAGGAGCACGTTGCCCTCACGTTGGGGTCCCTGGACAGTGACGAACCCATGTTGGCCCGCACGCACTCCGAGTGTCTCACTGGCGATGCCCTTTACAGCATGCGCTGTGATTGCGGCTACCAGCTTGAAGAAGCACTGCGCAACATTGCCCGTGAAGGGCGGGGTATTCTGATGTACCTGCGCCAAGAGGGTCGGGGTATTGGTCTGCTTAACAAGATCCGCGCCTATCATCTTCAGGATCAGGGTGCGGATACTGTGGAGGCTAATGAACGCCTGGGGTTTGCTGCAGACCTGCGTGATTACAGCATGTGCAAGGATATGCTTGAGCATCTGGGCATCAAAAGCCTGCGCCTGATGACCAACAATCCCCGCAAGGTGAAGGCGCTGACTTCTTATGGCATTGAAATTACCGAGCGTGTTCCGCTGCACGTCGGTCGTAATCCCCACAACGAACACTACCTGGATACCAAGCAGAGCAAGCTTGGGCATTGGCTGGAAACCCATCAGGACGATGATCCCCAACTGTAGGTGCAGTCTGTAGTGGAGATCCGATACGCAAACACAAAAAAGCCCGCCTGAGCGGGCTTTTTGCATGCAGGCTTTAATGACCGCGTTATTTGACCGCGTTATTTGACCGCTTTAAGTCGTTGGTGCTGCAGTCGCTCCATGCGAGCGCTTATGGCAGAGAATATGCCGTGAGCATCCAGCCCGCACTCCTTGAGTAGCTCTTCGTGCTTGCCGTGATCAATGAAGGTGTCCGGTAGCCCGAGTTGAAGCACCGGCATTGAAACCTCTTGCCTGTTCAGGAATTCCGTAACAGCGCTTCCTGCGCCGCCGGCAACGGCGTTCTCTTCCAGCGTGACCAGCAGATCGTGCTGCTCTGCGAGTTCGAGAACCAGAGCCTCGTCCAGCGGTTTGACAAAGCGCATGTCGACCACTGTTGCTCCCAGCTTTTCCGCAGCGTCCAGAGCTGGGGTAAGCAAGGTGCCAAAATTGAGAATGGCGATGCCACCGCCTTCACGAACTTTGCGTCCCTTGCCAATCTCCAGCGGGGTAAGTTCTTTCTGGATCTCAGCCCCGGGTCCGGTTCCTCTCGGATACCGAACAGCGGCCGGGCCATCAAACAACAGGCCGGTATGAAGCAGCTGACGCGTTTCGTTTTCGTCAGATGGTGTCATCAGCACCATGTTCGGAATGCAGCGCAAATAACTGATATCAAAGGCCCCTGCATGGGTAGGGCCATCTTCGCCAACCAGGCCTGCCCGATCGATAGCAAAAAGCACATCCAGATTCTGGATGGCGACATCGTGTATCAGCTGGTCGTAGGCTCGCTGCAAAAACGTGGAGTAAATCGCAACTACGGGCTTTGCGCCGTCACAGGCCATGCCAGCCGCAAGCGTTACGGCATGCTGTTCGGCAATCGCAACGTCGAAATAGCGCTCCGGGAAGCGCTCGGAGAATTCCAGCAGGTCAGAGCCCTCGCACATAGCGGGGGTAATGCCGCTTATGCGCTCGTCCAGCTCCGCGGCGTCACACAGCCATTGCCCGAACACGTTGGCGTACTTCTGTTTTGATGCTTCCGGCTTGACTGGCTCCGGTTTGCTGGCGGGCACAGGTTCAATCTTGTTAATGGCGTGATAGCCAATGGGGTCCGCTTCGGCAGGCGCGAAGCCTTTACCTTTTGTAGTGACCACATGCAGGAACTGCGGGCCTTCCAGCTCGCGGATATTTTCCAGGGTCTCAACCAGCAAGGGCAGGTCGTGTCCATCAATAGGGCCTATGTAATTGAAGCCCAGCTCCTCAAACAGGGTGCCCGGCACAATCATGCCCTTGAAGTGCTCTTCGGTTTTCTTTGCCAGTGCCATCAGATGCGGCGCGCCCTGAAGGACTTTCTTGCTGCTGTCGCGAACCTGGTTGTAGGTGCGGCTTGAAAGCAGTTTGGCGAAATAGTTGGACAGACCACCGACATTGCGCGATATCGACATGTCGTTATCGTTCAGGATTACCAGCATATCGGCGTGCAGGTGGCCGGCGTGGTTCAGTGCTTCAAACGCCATACCAGCAGTCATGGCACCATCACCGATAACGGCTATGCTCTTGCGACCGGTACTCTGCTGGCGGGCGGTCACGGCCATGCCCAGCGCTGCGCTGATAGAGGTGCTGGAATGGCCTACACCGAAAGTATCGTACTCACTCTCAGCGCGCTTCGGGAAGCCGGCCAGGCCGTTCTTGCGTCGGATGCCGCCCATCTGTTCACGGCGGCCTGTGAGGATCTTGTGGGGGTAGGCCTGGTGGCCCACATCCCATACCAGGCGGTCTTCCGGTGTATTGAAAACATAGTGCAGTGCCACAGTGAGTTCAAGCACACCCAGCCCGGCGCCAAAATGGCCACCGGTTTGCCCGACAGACCACAACAAGAAGGCTCTCAGCTCTCTGGCAAACTGAACAAGCTGCTCAGGCGGCAGTTCCCGCAATTGGGCGGGTACGTCAATCCTGTCCAGCAACGGCGTATTTGGACGCTGCGACGGGATTTCCTTGAAAATATAAGTGTCCTGCATCTACTCGGGTCTTTTCCGGAATGTTCGGTAACTGGCTGCCATTATAGAGGAACAGAGGTGCCTGTTTCACATTTGGAGCCATATGTTACGAAATTGTACTTGGTTAACAGAAGGCTCAATGCGTTCTTGCCACTACATAATCCGCCATGGCCCTGAGCGCATCGGCTTCCGGCCCGAAGTCCCGCAGGCTCTCCAGAGCACTGCTGAGCAGTGTAGAAAGGTGCTCCCTTGCGCCTTTGAGTCCCAACAGAGCAGGGTAAGTCGGTTTGGCCCGGGCGACATCGGAACCTTGGGGTTTGCCGATAGTTTCTGTGTCTCCCTCAATATCGAGGAGATCATCCTGAACCTGAAACGCCAGCCCAAGTGCTTTGGCGTAGCGCGTCAGAGCATCCATAGAGTCTTCACTGACGCCGGGCGCGGTCAATGCGCCAATGCGCACGCTGGCTTCAATCAGGGCGCCGGTTTTATGCCGGTGCATGGTTTCGAGCTGAGCCAGAGTCAGGCTCTTGCCTACTGACTCCAGATCAATCGCCTGACCACCCACCATGCCGCTGTGCCCACTTGCACGAGCGAGCTCCTGAATCATGGCGAGCCGAGCAGATATCTCAACGCCGGGAGCTTCGGCCAGCCACCCAAACGCCAGTGCCTGAAGGGCGTCGCCGGCCAGAATAGCCGTAGCTTCATCAAAGGCAATGTGTGCGGTTGGCCGGCCCCTGCGCAACTCGTCGTTATCCATCGCCGGGAGATCGTCATGAACAAGCGAGTAGGCGTGAATCAGTTCTACTGCACAGGCTGGAACCAGCGCTGTATCGAGGCTCTGTCCAAGAGCACCTGCGGCCGCAATGGCCAGCGCGGGGCGAATACGTTTGCCGCCGCCAAGCACGCTGTAACGCATGGCTTCCTGAAGCAGCTCAGAGGCAGAGCCGGATTTAATGCGGCGATCCAGTTCCGCGTCCACGCGGCGGCGGCAGGCGTCCAGAAAATCCATTGTAGACGGGGTCCCGTTCTGCATCAGTCGGCGTCATCCGGTGAAAATGGTCGGGCTTCCAGAGTGCCATCGTCGTTCTGCACCAATTGCTCAACCCGCTGTTCGGCGCTTTTGAGAGCCTGCTGGCATGCGCGGGTCAACTTAACACCTCGCTCAAAGGCTGTAAGCGATTGCTCAAGGGACAACTCTCCCTGCTCCAGGTTACGTACCAGCGTTTCCAGCTCATCCAGAGATTTCTCAAAATCAGCAATGGAAGTGGCGTCTTGTTGACCGGCCATCGGCGGTCCTCCGATCGGGTGAACGAATTTCGCGGATTATATCAGAGGCAGAGCGCTATCGCTGCCAGTGGAACTCCCGGTATCCTTCGGCCTCACCTCCGGCTGCCCAGCTCTGTTCGGTAACATGGATTTCACCGGTGTGAGAGAGGCTGACTACCGTGGTGGCGCGGGTGCCGTATTCGGGCCCGGTTATAAACGGAGACGAAAGAAACCGCTCGGTCTCACGATTTACGCCAGTATCAGGCAGCAGGTGATCCGGCGCTGGTGTTCTGTCTTGCAACAGTATGCCGAGATTGCTGTGCAGATCCGCAGCATCACCTTTTGCGGATTTTACGGTGTGGCCCACCGCTTCCCTGAGGCGTATCAGTTTTGGCCAGGGGGTCTGAAGCAAATGGTTGCTCAGGCCGTATATGCCGCGATGAATAGTGCGCCCCGGGTGGGCGTCACGGTTGCTGAAATACCAGCCCGCCGTCTCAGAGAGACTGACAAGGTTGAACCCGGCGTATTGGGCAGCTGACGTTGCCAGGCTCTTCTGCAAGTGTGATCCGGATTCCGAGAGCGCCCGCAGGGGCAGCTCGCCACGGCTTATCTTGCCTGCTTCAGGAGTACCCTCGCGAACATTGGTCACAGCGGCGACCCGGCCTTCCGGTGAAATCGCCAGCCACGTGCCTCCGGATTGCAGATCCCGGCCGGAAAGCACCCTGTGGCCAGATTCTGTTGTCCACCAATCGAGTGGCGTGGTGGGCCTTCGATAAAATTCATCCCGGTTGGCAGCAACCACCAGGGGGAATCGGGCGCTTTGGCCGAGGGAAAATGCAATCAGGCACATGCGAAGTCAATCTCCAGAGCTAATGGGGGCAATCCTCAGTGGTGAAGTTGCCACTGCCGGTGTGTATCATACCAGCCTTGTTTTCCCGGATGTGTGAGCGACTATGTCCCTGTTGTCTGTATTTGCCATTTATATGGTGCTTGGAGCCTTTGCCGGCACCCTTGCCGGCCTATTTGGCATTGGGGGTGGCCTTATTATTGTGCCGGTGCTGATTTTCAGCTTCGGGGCTCAGGGCTTCAGCTCTGAGATTGCTGCTCATATGGCCGTTGGGACTTCGCTGGCGACCATCGTTTTCACATCCCTCAGTTCCATTCGCTCGCACCACGGTCACCGCGCGATCCGCTGGGATATTTTCCGGCCGATGGCCTTCGGCATCATAGTCGGCGCCCTCATCGGCGCCTGGACAGCGGCACTGTTGAGTGGTGCTGCACTGGAACTGATTATCGGACTATTTGTCATTCTGGTGGGCCTCAAAATGCTGTTCAACGTAAACCCCTCGCCAGGCAGGAACGTTGCGGGTAAGCCAGGACTTGCGACGGCCGGCGCAGGCATTGGCTGGGCCTCCGCCATTTTCGGTATAGGCGGTGGAGCGCTCACCGTGCCCTATTTGAGCTGGAGCAACGTCCGGATGCAGCAGGCAGTAGGCACCTCTGCGGCGTGCGGGCTGCCGATTGCGATTGCAGGCGCTGTTGGCAATGCCTGGACCGGATGGGGTGAGCCGGCGTTGCCGGAATACAGTCTCGGTTTTATCTATTTTCCAGCCCTGATCGGGATCATTCTTACCAGCGTGCTGTTTGCGCGTGTAGGGGCTAACTTGGCGCACCGGCTTAACGCCAAAGTGCTCAAGCGCGTTTTTGCCATCATGCTGTTGCTTGTTGGTCTTCGTTTTCTTTTGAGTTGAGAGGTTATTGATGCTTCAGCATCCACAGATAGATCCCGTTGCTATTGCCATCGGGCCACTGAAGATTTACTGGTACGGACTGACTTACCTGGTGGGCTTCGTTGCCGGCTGGTGGTTAGGTCGCCTGCGTGCCCGCAAACCCGGATCTCCGATTACCGAAGAGCAGATGGGCGATCTCCTGTTCTACCTGGCGCTCGGCGTTATTCTTGGCGGTCGTTTTGGTTATGTCATTTTCTATAACTTTGATGCTTTTCTGGCGGACCCTTTGTGGCTCCTGCGGGTATGGGAAGGCGGAATGTCCTTCCATGGCGGGCTGCTAGGCGTCATGTTTGCCATGTGGTGGTACGGACGCAAGATCGGAACAGGATTCTGGCGCCTTGCCGATTTCGTCGCGCCTCTGGTGCCGGTAGGCCTTGGGGCAGGGCGAATTGGCAACTTTATCAATGGCGAACTCTGGGGCAAGCCCACGGACGTGCCATGGGGCATGGTATTTCGCCAGGCGCCGGATGCGCTGGCACGACATCCATCCCAGCTTTACCAGTTCGCCCTTGAAGGTGTACTGTTTTTTATTATCCTCTGGTGGTTTTCCGCCAAGTCACGCCCAAGAATGGCGGTGTCCGGACTGTTCCTGGTTTGTTACGGAATCTTCCGCTTTCTGGTGGAGTTTGTGCGCCAGCCGGATGCGCAGTTGGGCTACCTGGCTTTCGACTGGCTCACCATGGGGCAGGTACTTTCCTTCCCGATGCTTGTGGCCGGGTTGGCCCTGATGTTTATTGCTTACCGGAGAAGCGCGGAATGAAAGCCTATCTCGATCTGATGCGAGACGTCGTCGATAACGGGTTCGACAAGGGCGACCGCACCGGCGTAGGCACCCGTTCTGTCTTCGGGCGCCAGATCCGCTTTAACCTCCAGGATGGCTTCCCTCTGGTCACCACCAAGAAAGTACACCTGCGCAGCATTATTTATGAACTGCTCTGGTTCCTGGCGGGTTCTACGGACAACAATTGGCTGAAAGAACGAAAGGTTTCCATCTGGAACGAATGGGCGCTGGAAAACGGCGACCTCGGGCCAATTTACGGCAAACAGTGGCGCAGCTGGCAGTGCCCGGATGGCCGGGTGGTGGATCAGATCAGCGACGTTATCGACCAGATTCGCAACAAGCCAAATTCCCGCCGCCTGATCGTCTCCGCCTGGAACCCAGCCGAACTCCCGGATGAGTCCGTTGGCCCCCAGGACAACGCCCGGGAAGGCCGCATGGCACTGGCCCCTTGCCACTGCCTGTTCCAGTTCTATGTGCTCGACGGAAAGCTCTCCTGCCAGCTCTACCAACGCAGCGCTGATCTGTTTCTTGGTGTGCCGTTTAACATTGCATCCTATGCGCTGTTGACCCACATGATCGCCCAGCAGTGTGACTTGGATGTTGGTGAGTTTGTGCATACGTTTGGTGATTGCCATTTGTACCAAAACCACCTGACAGACGAAATTGTATTTGAACAGTTGAAGCGTGAGCCAAAAGCGCTCCCGGAACTCGTTATCAAGCGTAAACCAGACTCAATCTTTGATTACGAGCTGGAAGACTTCGAATTCGAAGGATACGACCCTTATCCCGGCATTAAAGCACCTATAGCAATATAAAACTGGCAGGCTTCCTGCGGGGTTCGACCGCAAGGATGCGAAAACGGCTCTCCAAAAATGTGCGGAGCCATGGATGGCGGAGCCAAGCGTACACGGACGTATTCACAGCGGTTTTTGGAGAGCCGTTTTCGCACCCTTGCAG
>JAGPVT010000033.1 GCA_018066865.1 Marinobacter sp.
AAAACCGCTACGAGCACATCCATGTGCGCTTGACTGCGGCCATCCATGGCCGCAGACATTTTTGGGAGGGGCCGCTCACTCTCACCTGTTTAGCTCCCAGTTATCGCCAGCGCCGAAGTCAAAAATTAAACTGCCCAGAATCAATCTCCGAAACCAGTTCCGGAGTCAGTCGAATGTAGCCGTCAGTTTTGGGCAGCCAAGCGAATACTTCCTCATGGGGCCTCTCGAGAGCGTAACCCGCTTTCTGGATATCCACCTTACGGTACTTGAAGGTTCCCGTTTTCTCGATGGCTTGGGTAACCCGCACAAACACCGGAACCGCATAAGCCGGCAAGTTGTCCCGCAGGAAGCCAAGCAGCTTATCGATATCAAAGGTTTCGCTGTTCGGCACCAGCGTCACCATACCGGCTTTTCCGTTGGTTTTTGGAATCTCCACGCCATAGACGATGGCTTCTTCGACCATTCCGGAACCGTCGAGGATGTTTTCCACCTCATTGGTTGAAACGTTCTCGCCTTTCCAGCGATAAGTGTCCCCCATTCGATCTACGAACTGCAGGTGGCGACAGCCTATTTCTCGCAGAACGTCACCGGTGTTGAACCAGGCGTCGCCTTTCTTGAAGGCGTCGCGCAAGATGGATTTTTCCGTGGCTTCTTTCTGGGTGTAGCCCTCAAACGACCACTTTTTTGTGATTTCACCGACGAGCAGGCCAGGGTCGCCTTTTGCAACTTCCTGCATGGTGCCCTTGTCATTCCGGACCGGGTCGCGGGTGCCATCGTGGAACTTCACCAGTTTGTAAGACGCTGTGGACATGCCAACGGTATTGTCCAGATTGAAGAAATTGCTGAAGCCGATGTTGCCCTCGCTGGAAGCGTAGAGCTCCGAGATGGTCTCAATACCAAAACGCTCTTTGAACTCCTTCCAGATGGAGGGGCGCAGTCCATTGCCAAGCATTTTTGTCAGGCCGTGGTTGCGATCCTGTTCACTTGGCGGCTGGTTCAGTAGATAGCGACAGAGTTCGCCAATGTAGCCAAAAACCGTTGCATCGTAGCGGCGCACGTCGTCCCAGAAGGCGCTGGCGGAGAACTTGCGGCGAAGCGCAAGCGCAGAACCTCCGGCCAGCACCGAGCCCCAGCAAACGACGAGGCCCGTGCCGTGGTACAGCGGCAGGGTGCAATAGAAGACGTCTTCCGGTTTCATGGCCAGAGACATCAGGCCAAAGCCACCGTAGGCTTTCAGGAACTTGTTGTGGGATCCGGGGGCAGCCTTTGGCAAGCCGGTTGTGCCGGAAGTGAACAGGTAAATCGCTGTATCTCCGGTTCTGGGCGGGTCACTCAGAACGGGGTTGTCGCTGTTAATGGTGCTGACCTGCTGAGCCATGTTGGCATAGCCCGAGGGCGCGTCGCCAAAGACGTTAAGCGTATTCGTATCGGCGAGGAATAAAAATGGCGTGGGGTGGTCAAGCTGAAGGCTTGCTTTCACATCATCAAACGCAGATACCAGCTCTTCGCCTACCACGACCATTTTAGGAGTAACCAGGTTAATGCTGTGTTCCAGCACTTTACCTTTCTGGGCTGAATTCAACATGGCGCAGGCAACGCCGATTTTGGCCGCGCCCGCAATCACGGCCAGAACCTCGGGACGGTTTTCCAGGAAGACGGCAATAGAATCGCCTTTTTTCAGCCCCTGAGCCTGAAAATAACCCGCGATGCGGTTGGACCATGCATTGAAATCGCCCCAGGTTATGCTGCGATCTTCAAAGAGAATGGCAGGTCTGTTTGCATACTTTTCGGCGTTGTTTTCGACAAGAGTTCCAAGGGTGATGGTTTTTTGCGCATCCTTGATCGAGTAGTAGTAAAGCCCTTTTGCGATCGCAGGGAATCTTTTCATTATCCCGGGCAGGCGGCGTGCGATATCCATCGCTCTGACTTTGTCTTGGCTCATGGTCTTTCCGTAAGGTGCTTTTTATAGTTGGTTAAGAACTTCGGATTAACCTCACCGCGAGGCTAGTCCAGGTAAAGGTCTGGCAGCAGGGGTTTATCACCGGCTTTGTACCGGTAACTCTCGAAATCGGTTACGCCATCTGCCCGGAGTACGTCTTCGTCAATCAGGTTCTGGCCTGTCATTTCGTCGACTGACCGGTTCAGGATGCTTACGGTCGCGTCCGCCATGATGTCTGGCTTCCGGCCTTGCGCCATTAACTGTTCGCCCCCCGCTTCGTGTTGAATCGCGGCGGTCGCAATCACGGTTTTAGGCCATAAGGTGTTCACCGCGATGCCGTAACGTTTGAACTCCTGAGCCATGCCGATGCTGATCATGGTCATGGCGTATTTCGTGGAGGTGTAAGGTCCGAAGTGCGCAAACCATTTTGGGTCCATATTCAGTGGCGGCGACATGCTCAGGATGTGGCCGCGCTCGGACTGTTTGAGCCAGGGCAAAGCGGCTTGGCTGCATGCCATCACAGCACGGGCATTAACCCGGTGCAGGAGGTCGAAGCGGCTGACCTTCAGCTTCTCTACGCCGGCCAGGCGAATGGCGCCGGCGTTGTTGATCAGGGCATCAATGCCGCCAAAGTGTTCGGCTGCTTCATCAATGCGCTGTTTGATCTGTTCTTCGTCGCGAACGTCGAGCACCAAAGGCAATGCCTGGCCTCCTGCTGCGCGAACTTCCTCAGCGACCGTGTGAATGGTGCCGGGTAGTTTTGGGTGCGGTGTGTCCGACTTTGCGGCGATCACAATATTCGCACCTTGGCGGGCACACGCGAGAGCAATCTGGCGGCCGATACCTCGGCTTGCACCGGTAATAAATACGGTTTTCTTGTTCAAAGTATTCATTTCTTGCTCTCCTGTTCGGATGCTTCGCCGGTAGTGATTTCTGCCAGCAACTGGTTACGCTTCACCTGATCGCCTTTGTTAGTCAGAACCTGGCTAACAACGCCATCGCAGTCGGCTTTTACCGGGTGCTCCATTTTCATGGCTTCCAGTATGACAAGGGTTTCTCCTTGGCGAACCGTCTGCCCGGGCTCTACCAGAACGTCGATAATGGCGCCGTCCATTGAGGCTTGAATGCGCCCGCTGCCTGTGCCGTTGGCTCCTGCGGCTGGCTGGTGAGTAAGATCAGTGACCGACCACGACTCCCCGAACGCCTGTAAATATAGGGAATCTCCGTCGCGGTGATATTGGCAACGCTGACGGATGCCGTTGTCGATAATGCATAAAACACCGTCTTGTACGCTGGTAACCGTCATTTCATGCCGTTCGTCGCCCAGACGGCAGGAAAGCTTGTTACCACTGCTTTGCACCAACAATTCAACAACTTCGTCGCCGGTGTCGAGCTTCATCGGCGTATTGGTAGCCGGTGCGTTGCTCCAGGCTTGCTGGCCAGCCATGCCATGGGCCAGTACGCAGGCTGCAAGAGCGAGCTGGCGGATTTGCGGTTTGGCTGGCTGCAGTGATGGGTCATCGCTGAAGGCCTGTTGCAGGAATGCCGTGGTGGCCTCGCCGGCACCAAAAGTGCTGTCTGCGATGATGCGACTCAGGAAGTACCGGTTGGTTGTGACGCCAAAAACAGTGGTGTCTTCCAGCGCACGGATCAGCCGCCGGCGGGCTTCATCCCGATTTTCGCCCCAGGCGATAACCTTCGCGAGCATGGGGTCGTAGTGTGGTGTTACTTCGTCACCGGAGCGCACACCTGTGTCATAACGCAGGCCTTCGCCTTCTGCGGGCTTGAAGATGTGTAGTGGGCCGGTTTGAGGTGTGAAGCCGTTGGATGGATCTTCGGCGTAGAGCCGGACTTCGATGGCGTGGCCGTTCAGTTCAATTTCGTTCTGAGCCAGCGGCAGCGGCAGGCCTTCGGCAACCGTCAGCTGCCAGGCCACCAGATCCTGCCCGGTGATCAGTTCGGTAACCGGGTGTTCTACCTGCAGGCGCGTGTTCATTTCCAGGAAGTAGAAGTTACGGTCTTTGTCCACAAGGAACTCGACGGTACCCGCTCCTTCGTAGTTGCAGGCCAAGGCAACTTTTACAGCGGCTTCGCCCATGGCGGCCCGGAGCTCCGGGGTTACGAAGGGTGAGGGCGCTTCTTCAACGACTTTCTGGTGGCGACGCTGTACCGAGCAGTCCCGTTCACCAAGGTAGACGGCGTTGCCGTGGCGGTCTGCAAAGACTTGTATTTCCACGTGGCGCGGTTCGATGACGGCTCTTTCCAGAATCAGTTCGTCGTCACCGAAGGCCTGTTTGGATTCGGAGCGGGCCCGTTTGATGTTGGCTGCCAGTTCGGGTTCGCTGTGTACCAGGCGCATGCCCCGGCCACCGCCACCGGCGGAGGCTTTGATCATTAGCGGGTAGCCGATGTCGGCTGCTGCGGCAATAAGTTCGTCATCGCCGGCGTTGTCGCCTTCGTATCCGGGAATCACTGGGACTCCGGCTTCCTGCATGGCGATTTTGGAGCGTCGTTTGCTGCCCATGAGTTCGATGGCGCCGGCTGGTGGGCCTACAAACACGATGCCGGCCTCTTTGCAGGCATTGGAAAAGCCGGCATTCTCGGAGAGGAAGCCGTAACCCGGGTGGATGCAATCGGCGCCGGTTTGGCGTGCGGCATCGAGTATGGCGTCGGCGTTCAGGTAGGACGCGGCGACTTGAGCCGGGCCTATGCAAACGGCTTCATCAGCAATCTCGGTGTGCATGGCGTTGGCGTCTGCTTCGGAGTAGACGGCTACGGTGCGGTATCCGAGGGCTTTGGCGGTGCGAATAACGCGGACGGCGATTTCGCCCCGGTTCGCTATTAAGAGTTTCTTTAGCATGGTGCTGGTCTCTTGTTCGGTGCGAGGCCGCGAGTAAGGAAGAACAGAAGTCTCCAGAAAACCGCTACGAGCACATCCATGTGCGTTTGTTTCCGGCCGTCCTTGGCCTCCAACATTTTCTGGAGACTTCTGTTCTTCCTCACTCGCTCCGCAATCATTCGTAACTGTGTGCCTGATCGTGAATGGCCTCCGACATTTCCTGAAAGCGCTTCCACAGCCATTCACTCCCTCTGACTTATTTCGTGTCTGCCCAGGCTGGTGGACGCTTCTGCATGAATGCCATGGTGCCCTCGGTGCCTTCGCTGCCTCGAACAGCCGCTGTGAATATTTCTGCTGCGCTGTCGAGCAGCCCGCTCATGGATTCGTGCCCAACCCGATGGAGCAGGGCTTTGGTTTCTGCCGTGGCGTTTGGCGCGCAGTGGCGAACGCGTTCCAGTGCATGAGCCAGCATGTCATCGAGTTCTACATCGGATGAGGCGGCCTGGTGAACGATACCTAACGCACAGGCTTCTTCCGCACCGATTCTCAGCCCAAGCAACGCAAGGCGGCGGGCCTGGGTCAGGCCGATGCGCTCTACTACAAACGGTGCGATCTGAGCCGGGATGATGCCGAGGGAGGTTTCCGGCATGCCAAATTTGGCTGTGGGGCCGGCAATGGCGACGTCGGATACGCAGGCCAGGCCAAAGCCGCCGCCCATTACGGCGCCTTCGGTGATGGCGATGACGACTTTGGAGGATTCGTTTACCTGCTGGAGCATCTGTCCGAAGGCACGGTTGAGGCGGTAGAACGGGTCGGTTTCGCCTTCACCGGCTTTCTGGTTTCGGGCGCCGGCCATGTCCTTGATATCACCGCCGGCACAGAAGTGGCCGCCTGAACCACGGATCACTACGGCGCGTATGCTGCTATCGGATTCCACTTCAGTAAAGATCGTGGACAGCTCCGCAACCATCTGCAGACTCATGGCGTTCCGGGAGTCTGGCCGGTTGATGGTGATGAGCAGGGCTAGCCCCTGTTTTTCCAGAAACAATGTTTCGCAGTGAGGCAAGGTTTCCATAAAAACGACTCCAAGAATGTTGTCTGGGGCTGGCGCCCCGGCGTGGCTGTTCAGGACTGTTGAGGGCCATGGATGGCCCGATTCAAGCCCTACATGGACGTACTAGTGGGCGTGTCCTGAACAGCCATGCCGGGGCGCCGGTCTTGCACCGGAATTCAGCCTTTGTGCTTGCCTGGTAAGGTTCCCATCAGCTTGCAGATGATTCCCAGCATGATTTCATCGGCACCACCACCAATAGAGACCAACCGGACATCACGGTATGCGCGGGATGCAGGGTTGTCCCACATAAAGCCATTGCCGCCCCAATACTGCAGGCAGCTATCGGTAACTTCACGACCCAGACGGCCGGCTTTCAGCTTGGCCATGGAGGCGAGTTTGGTTACGTCCTTGCCTTCAATGTGCAGCTCGCAGGCCTGATAGGTCAGGGCGCGCAGGGCTTCTACTTCGGTTTGCAGTTCGGCCATGCGGAAGTGAATAACCTGGTTGTCGATCAGTGGATTACCGAAGGTCTTGCGCTCGCGGCAGTATTCGATGGTTTGGGTGATGCAGTTTTCCAATGCCTTGATAACGTTGGCGGCACCCCACATGCGCTCTTCCTGGAACTGCAGCATCTGCATCATGAAGCCTGTACCTTCGGCACCAATGCGGTAGCGCTGGGGTACGCGAACGTCGTCAAAGAAGATCTGCGCGGTTTCGGAGGAGCGCATGCCCAGTTTGTTCAGGTGAGGGCTGAAGCTGATGCCCGGGGAGTTCATGGGCACCACTATCAATGATTTGTTTTTGTGCGGCTTGTCGTCACTTGTGTTGGCCAGAAGGCAGATAAAGTCGGCCTTGGGGCCGTTGGTAATCCACATTTTTGAGCCGTTGATGATGTAGTCATCGCCGTCTTTTTTGGCGGTGGTTTTCAGGCCCGCCACATCGGAACCTGCGCCTACTTCACTGACGCCAATACTGCCCACCATGTCGCCTGCAATAGCCGGGGTCAGGAAGGTGCGTTTCAGTTCGTCGGAACCAAAGCGGGCGATAGCCGGTGTGCACATGTCGGTTTGCACGCCAATGGCCAGAGGTACACCGCCACAGTGAGCCATGCCCAGTTCTTCAGCCGCCACGAGGTTGTAGCTGTAGTCCAGCCCCATGCCACCGTATTCTTCGGGCTTTTGAATGCCCAGCAAACCGAGGTCGCCCATTTTCTTGAACAGTTCGTGAATGGGGAACTGGCCGGCTTCTTCCCATTCGTCACAATGGGGGTTAATTTCTTTTTGCACGAAATCGCGGACGGTTTTTCTCAGGGCTTCGTGTTCGGCTGTGAATTTCACTTCTGTTCTCCTGATAGTTAGTTCTTGCCTGCATTTACTGGCGCAGGTTCTTTGACTCGGGCTGCGGCTGTGGGGGTAGGCTTTCAGAAAACCCCTAGAGGCGGGCCACGCCAAATGTATTAGGCCGCAACTGACGGATTTCGGCTTCGCGGCACACGTCGAGAACCAGTGCGACTGCGCGCCGGGTGTCTCTTGGGTCGATCAGGCCGTCGTCCCAGAGTCGGGCTGTACCGAACAGCGCTGTGGAGCCGTCTTCCAGTTTTTTGGCAGTAGCCTGTTCCAGAAAATCCAGGGTTTTCGGATCAGGCTCTATGCCGCTGCGACGTTGCTTGTCCTCCGCCACTATGCGCATCACCTTGCCAGCCTGGGCCGGGCCCATTACGGCGGTTCGGCTGTTGGGCCAGGCGAAGATGAACCTCGGGTCAAGGCCGCGACCACACATGGCGTAGTTACCTGCACCATAGGAACCGCCGATCACGATTGCGACTTTTGGTACCCGGCAGTTGGCAACAGCCTGGATCATTTTCGAACCGTGTTTGATGATGCCGTTCTGCTCTGAGTGCGTGCCCACCATGAAGCCTGTGGTGTTGTGCAGGAACAGCAATGGCGTGCCGGCCTGGTCGCAGAGCTGGATGAATTGGGCGGCTTTCGCGCTACCCGCCGGTGTGATCGGGCCGTTGTTGCCGATGATGCCGACGGCGTGACCCTCAATGCGAATGGTGCCGCATACGGTCTGGTCGTCGAACTCGTTCTTGAAGTCCATGAACTTCGAACCGTCAGCGATGCGGGCCAGGATTTCACGCACGTCGTAAGGCTTTTTGGAATCCGAGGGAATAACGCCCAGCAGCTCCTCTGCAGGATGCACTGGCTCGTCCCATGTCAGCTCGCGCTGCGGCGGGAGCTGCTCGTTCCAAGGCAGCGCTTCCAGAATGTTTCTGGCCTGGCGGATGCCGTCGGCGTCGTCTTCGGCCAGGTATTCGGCGGTGCCCGCAACCTGTGCGTGCATTTCTGCTCCGCCAAGTTCTTCGTCAGTCGCTATTTCGCCCGTTGCGGCTTTCAGCAGTGGCGGGCCGGCCAGGAACATTTTTGCCTGGCCGCGGATAGCGATCACGTAGTCAGACAAGCCTGGCTGATAGGCGCCGCCAGCAGTGGCGTTGCCGTGCACTACCGTAACCTGTGGCAGCCCGGCTGCGGACATGCGAGCCTGATTGGCGAAGCCGCGTGCGCCCTGCACAAAAATATCGGTGGCGTAGTTCAGGTTGGCGCCGCCGCTCTCTGACAGGGAGACAACCGGCAGTTTGTTTTCTTTGGCGATCTGCTGCAGGCGCAAGGTTTTATCCAGACCCGCAGGGGTGATGGTGCCGCCCTTGATGGCGCTGTTGCTGGCAACCACGAGGCAGCGGATACCGCTGACGGTACCAATACCGGCGATGATGTTGCCGCCAGCCATGCTGCCGTCTTTGTCGTCATGCATTTTGTAGCCGGCCAATGAGCACAGCTCCAGAAACGGTGTGCCACGATCCAGCAAACGATTAATCCGATCCCGGGGCAGGAGCTTGCCGCGCTTGGTGAACTTTTCTCGCGCGGCTTCTGCCAGGTCGAGAACCTTCTGCTCAACATCCCGGAAGGTCTGAATGTGCGCGTTCATGGCCTCGGTGTTGCCACGGAACTCGCCGGATTGTGGATTAACGCTGGTTTCCAGTGTTTGCATAAAAATTCCTCAATCCTCGCTGAGCACTTTGGGTGCGACTGCCCGATGAAAACCGTTGTACGGCCCGTTATTCTTGGCCTTGGGAAACGGCCATACTCGTCCGCCTTGCGATGCAGCGCCGTCAATACGCAGGCAATCACCGCTGATAAAGGATGCGCCCGGGCTTAGTAGGAAGCAGATGGCCGAGCTTATCTCCGATTCCGTGCCCATGCGTTTGATGGGTACGTTGTCGCCAAGGCTGCGAATCCACTGCTTCATGTGCTCGGGGTAGTTGTCCATGCCGCTGGAAGCAATCCATCCGGGCGCGACCGCATTCACGCGAACTCCGGAAGTGCCCCATTCCACAGCGGCTGTCTGGGTGAAATTCACCATGCCAGCCCTTGCCGCGCCCGAGTGCCCCATGCCAGGCATGCCGCCCCACATGTCGGCCACAATGTTTACGATGGCGCCACCGGTTTTGGACAACGCCTGGGTATAGGCCTCTCTCGCCATCAAAAAGCCGCCGGTGAGGTTGGTGCGTACCACCGTCTCCCAGCCTTTCTGGTTGATGCCCGTCAGAGGGGAAGGGAACTGCCCACCAGCGTTGTTGACCACGCCATTCAGGCCGCCGTGCTCTGCAATGATTGCTTTCACCGTGGCTTTTACAGATTCCTCTTCACGGATATCGCACACATGAGCCGAGGCAAGGCCACCGTCCTCCAGTATTTCTGTTTTTACGGTTTCAACTTTTTCGACTTTGCGACCGACCAGTGCAACTTTTGCTCCAAGGGAAGCCAGCTCGTGCGCTGTGCAGCGGCCGATGCCGGAGCCGCCGCCGGTCACGATAAATATCTTGCCCTTGAATAAGTCAGGGTGGAAAACGGATTGATAACTCATAATTCAAAAGCCTTCTCTAATGTTCAGGATGCCACTAGTCCGGAAGGCACCGGCACCGGAAATTCCAGTAACTGCTGAGCAAACGCCTTGCCTTGCGGATCAATACGCAGGCTGGCTACGCCGCCGCCGCCCAGGCTGTGTTCCAGAAGAAAGTTGAATGCGTTAAATCCTGGCAGTGACCAACGGGTAACCTTGCCAGTCTCGGGGTTCAGTGTATGGGCCATCCACTCGGCAACGGCTTGCTCGGTCAGCGCTGCAGCAATAAACGGAACGAAGTCCGGGTTGCGTGCAATAACGCCAATGTTGCTGTGATCGCCCTTATCACCGCTGCGAGCCCAAGCCAGATCAATCAGGGGCACGGTGGTATCGGTAGCCGATGCGCCTTCGATCGCGGGTTGATCCTTGATCTGGCCGGGCTGGAATCCACCGGCAGAATCTACATCAACGGACGTGACCTGGCCGTTCAGATCAACAGATACAGCAACTTCGCTCTTGGGTACCAGGCACGAATAGAGCCGAATCTTGGGCCATACGGTCGGTCGCCCACCCACAATGCCAGTAAGCCCTGGTGCCATGCCGGTAGCTGCCTGTGCGATCTCCCGGGAGAAGAGTACCAATGCAGCTTTCTTGATGTGAGCCGCACTGATCTTGACGACGAGTTCCCGGGTGCCCTGGCCGCGGCTGTGTTTGCCGTAAGTGGTTTCAGTGCCCAGCAGTTCGATACTGGTTTCGGTGTAGTCAGGCAGGCTGCGTTCCTGGAGCAGTCGAGATGTTTTTGTGAGGATGGCTTCGGCCACCGCCTGTGCTTTCTTCGGGGCATCAATGCCTGCAAGCAGGAAGCTTGCTGTGCACTTGAAGCCATCCGGCCAGGTACTGGAAACCTTATAGCTGTCAGTTGGCGGCAAGCCTCGTGCGCCGCGAACGGTTACACGGTCTGCTCCGCTTTCTTCCAGCTCTACATCCGTAAAGTCGCAGGTAACATCTGGCAGGAAGTACGCCCGGGGGTCGCCAATTTCGTAAACCAGTTGTTCGGCTACAGTGCCACAGCTTACCTGGCCGCCGGTGCCTTCCGGTTTGGTGATAATGAAATCACCCTCTGTGTTGACTTCAGCAATGGGGAAGCCCATGTCGGCGAAGCCCTCGGCTATTTCTTCCCAATCGGTAAAGTTACCCCCCGTAACCTGTGCGCCGCACTCCAGCAGGTGGCCAGCAAGGCTGCCTTGAGCCAGTTTGTCGTAGTCTTTCCAGTGCCAGCCAAACTCGTGCACCAAGGGCGCGAGAATCAACGCGCTGTCTACCACTCGGCCGGTAAGAACAATGTCGGCGCCTTGATCCAGCGCGGCCACCAAACCAGAGGCACCAAGGTAGGCGTTAAGGCTTACCATCATTGCCGGCATGGGCTCGCCAGTGGCTATTTCGGTGATACCGGCTTTGCTTAGAGCCTGCTTTTTAGGCAGCAGGTCATCGCCGAGCACCAAGGCAATTTTCATGTCTACGCCGGCTTTTTCGCACAGCGCTTGCAGGGCATCGCGGCAGGCCACCGGGTTCACGCCGCCGGCGTTGGTCAGTACGCGAATCCCTTTTGCTTTGATGTCGCCAAGCAATGGCCCCATAACGGTTTCAACAAAGTCCCGGGCGTATCCCTGGCTGGGGTCTTTCATCTTTTGACCGGCCATGATCGACATGGTGACTTCGGCCAGGTAGTCGGAAACCAGATAATCGATATCACCTTTGTGAACCAGTTGTGCCGCGGCCGTTTCGGTGTCACCCCAGAACGCGGAGGAGCAACCTATGCGGATGGTCTTCGGTGAATTGGTCATGTTTGCGCATCCTGTAGCTGTGTTGCCCTGGGCACCACGCCTGTGTGCCGGCCAACTATTGAACCGTTGGTCAAACAATACCAAGCAAGCGCTTGGTTTGTAAACAGGTAAATTTCAGGTAGAATGTCGGTTCTTCTAAATCCGCTGGATCTGCCCGTGAATCAAGACAAAATTCTTCAGTCACTCATTGCCGAGAATCTGGTTTCGGACCCGGACAGTGCACGTGGTCGTTTGCTTCGCGAGGCGGCCCGCTTGTTCCGTGATAAAGGTTATGAGCGCACCACCGTCAGGGACCTGGCGGCGGCAGTGGGTATTCAGTCCGGAAGCCTGTTTCACCACTTCCGTACCAAAGAGGAAATTCTCAAAGCGGTCATGGTTGAAACCATCAGGCTCAACACGGCTGTCATGCAGGCGGCCATGGAGGCTGCTGATTCCAGTCGGGACAAGCTGAGGGCGCTGGTCAGTGCCGAGCTGGAATCGATTAATGGCCAGACCGGCGAGGCTATGGCGGTTCTGGTATTCGAATGGCGCAGCCTGTCGGAGGCTTCGCAGGCAGAGGTACTGAAGCTTCGTGATATCTATGAAGCCTTGTGGCTGGATGTGCTTAGCGCTCTGAAAGACGAGGGTGCTCTGATTGCCGATCCGTTTGTAGTGCGCCGAATGCTGACGGGTGCTTTGAGCTGGACCGTAACCTGGTACCGACCGGAACGCGGTGGCCTTACCCGGGAAGGTCTGACAGACCAGGTAGTTGCAATGCTGGGCCTGAGTCAGCCCTGAGCGCCTACCTGTCAGGTTAGAATACGCACGAGTAACCTACCCGTAATAAACGCATCGACTGAGTGTCGGTTTTTCTTTTTCTTTTAAAGCCACTGTTTTAAAT
>JAGPVT010000034.1 GCA_018066865.1 Marinobacter sp.
GGGGGTTCAGATCGTCACCCTTACTCTGCCTGGCTAGCTTGGCCCGGCCCTTGCGGCCTACCGTGGTAGCGTTCACCGATGCGGAGTCTTCAGTTCTGAGGTGATCGAGCTTTGCTAAAGGCAGCGGCTTCCCGGGTAAAGAACTGAACATGTCATTGTGTTCACGCTCGGCGATATCCCGGAGGCCGTCCTGAGTTCCAATCCTGTCGATCAGGTTGCTGGTGAAGGCAGCAGCCAGCATTTCAGCCGCACTTCTCTGAGATAGGCTGGTACCTATAGTTCCCGCGCCAAGAGCAGTCACAAGATCGTCAGTATCAAACCCGGCTGAAACAGACAGTGACTCACTCCGCGGTCGCTCATCAGAGCCCGGTAGTGCGGTATCAACGGGTACGCCGGTAATCATTCCGTGGAATAGTGACATGAACGTAGGCGGTTTCTGAGCAATCAGAACTTTGGCCGCTTTATGGACGGGTAAGGCCATCTCCGGGGCAACGTCGACATAGGTGAAAGATTCTTCTCTGCCGCGGGCAACGATTTTCGTGGGTGTCGATTCCGCTGGCTGCTTTAACTGACCTTTGGCGAGTAAACGCTCCAGCACAGCGAGATCCGGCTCGTTACCTGGTGGCTCGGCCTCTGGGTCAAGCTGCCAGCCAAGATCCGCCATGACATCCAACAGATCTGCCTTGCTGACAGCCAAAGGATCCTTGTCGCTGTCGGTATACCAGCCTGCCACCACGTAGGTGGCGACGTTCTTCTCGAAGCCGTGCTTCGCAATTTTCCTCAGTTTGGGCAAATCTTCAAAGGCATCGTGGAAGCCGAATCGCCCTGCACTCGCACTGTAGGACGCCGTCCACAGTGGCGATCCCCCAACGGTTCCGTCGAGCTGGCCGTAGGTAGGTTTATCCTCGCTGTCGTTCGTTGCCCCCTGATATTGATCCAGCGGCGTCACTGATCCTTTCTTTGCATCCACCACCCAACCTCTGAGCATGGGGCGGTTGATACCTACGGGAAACAGAGAACGAATCACCACCCAGCGGTCGGGCAGTTCAGTCATCTCCAGCTCACCACCCGATGCCGATTCAGCGCCTCTGAGCAACGCATCGGGCAGCGCCCAATGCAGGTGTACGCCGGTTTCAGGAACGGTGCCTTCGGTGAAAGGCAATGGGTCACCGGGCCCTCCGGTCACAGGCACCAGAGATTCCGGGTTGGATTCGTGAGCCACATACGCCTGAACGTCCACGGGAACCAGTATGCGTTTGTTTCGGCGCAGATTCGGATCCCAGGTTGTAACAGAGCCCAGGTCTGTGTCTGCCCTGACCAGCCATGCCCAGCGCTCATCGAAGATGGCCTTGGTGAGTGTTTTCGTTTTGAGCAAATGTTTGAACATGTCGGGCCTCACAGCTTGAAGGTGGCATTGACCATCGGCGCGTACTCGATGGAGGCCCGGAACATGGAACCGATTGGCGGCACCTGGATTTCGCCAAATACCTGCCGCCACGGAAAGCGAATGAGCTGGAGTGCGTATTCGGCACTATCCAGACCGTCAGCGGCACCTGTTTCAGGATGGGCCGCCAGGGCATCAGACAGACGGCGAATATCCACTACACCAGATGAACCAACCCGGAAGGGCACGTCCACATCCTTACTGCCGTCTTCCGCAAGGTACTCAAACGATGTTTTACTACGGGGTCGCAACGTGGCAGAGCGCTGACTGCCGTTGTCCTTGTGCTTAAATCCGAACTGGACGCCCTGCCTGGGCTCTTCGATGTGGACTACCTTGGGGATGCCGTCAAACATGCAAAGCAAGACAGCCGGAGCCAGACGTTCCAGACGCAGTAGCCGGATTCGACGGGGGTCGTCTTCTTTGAACCGGGCCTGATCCCCCTCTTCCGGATCAACATTGAACGCACGAACATGAAGGCCAGGCCAACCGGAAACGGCAGCGGAACGCAATAAGAAGCCGGTGATGGGGCCGGGCTGCCCCGCGAGCCGGGCCATACCTTTGTTTCGGCGGACGTTACGTTCCTCGGTGTCCAGCTCTGCGCGAATGGCAGCGTATTGGGCATCGATTTGTATTCGGTCATCACTGTTCACGGTTCCGACGCTTAGGGAACCCTGCACCAGAGCATCAGTCCAGCGCCGATCCATGTAAAACCAGCGAATGGATTCCTGCGGAAGCAGTTCGCTGTCCGCGACCAGATTGGCAAAGGGTACGCCTTCCAACAGCCGCAACCGAACCAGCCAGTTTCTGAGCTCTGCAGGCATCGCGGTGTTTTCGTCGCGTTTGAATTCTGTGGAGGGAGATCGCGCCGTTTTTTTAATTTCAGTGCCAAGTCGCTCAAGAATATCACTGCTTTTGTTAATCATGATTGATCCTCATCCGTGAAGTCGCGACGTCTTGGGTCACGCAGGATCACGTCCAGGTTGTCATTCAAAACGTCGGCCCTGATGCGATCTGTTACCGGAAACGCGGGGCCTGTCAGGTTGTCGTCCAACAACTTGTTTGAAAGCGCGCTGGACACCAGGTCGATGCGTTGCCTGTCCAGGTCAATTCCGAGGGTCTCCCGAACATCAATCCGCCCAAGGTCCGTTATCAGCAGGTCATCCCTCGGAACCCCAACATCACGCAGGCTATTGAACACCTTCGCCAGGTCCCCGGTAAAAAGCGCCGGCTTCAGTCCAAGCCCGCGCGCCAGTATGGTAGTTGCCTTACCCTCGAACTCCAGCGGCCGACCGGGAGTGACTCGGGGGCGGGGGTTGCCGAGGAACTGTTCCGGATTCTTGACGATGGCATCGGCAAAAAAACGACCTGCCAGAGGGCCTATCTTGTGAAGGTCGATCTTTTCAAAGCCGACACCCAGCAGCTCTTCCCATAGGTTCCGGTTGCTGACCATTAGTGAACGCAGGCGTGCCGCGTGGTAATCCGCCTGACGCCAGCGCATCAGTGCAGCAATGATGGAAGGTTGCGAGAGCGTTAACAGCCGCCCGATTTCGAATGCGGTTGCCAGTGAGAGGTCTTCCCGGCCATCGGGAATAACTACCCGGAGCTGGTCCGAACTGTGAGCCAGCTTGAGCCTGTCAGCCCCGGTATTTTTCGTGGGATGTGGTACCAGAGGGCCGCGGTACCAGGCCCGGACCCGATCACCTTCACGGGTCTGATGACCCAGCCCTATATGTCCGCTCTCAACCACTTCAAGGGGAAGCCGCCCGCTTAAAGGCTTGGCGGCATTACCCACATCGCCAAGCAGTCTGGAATCCAGGTTGGTCATCAGGGATTGGAAAGTGGTATCGCCCGTTGTGGTAAAGCTCCAGTGCAAAAGAACCGGGAAGCGATATTCCGGGTCAAACGGAAGTGCCTCAAACCCATCGACAAGTCGAAAAGACTCCGCCATCTGAAGGGAAACCTGCGCCGATGTGTTCATGACCGGTGAAGATGTCGACCATTGTCTGCTGCCAGCGTAAGGCTTCGCTCCGGTGCCCACCGCAGCGCCGGACTGATATCGGGTGCTGCGGGAGCCTTCGCTGCCTTGTGCCAACGGAACCAGATTTGTCAGTTCACCCAGATCGGCTGGATTTATGACAGGACGCCCGGGAGCCAGCGCCGTCGCCATAACCAGATGATCATCGCGCGCAGAGTGCTCCTGGTACATAAGATTTTTGATCAGGAACTGCGTTGCGAAGGTAGGTGCCGGATCCGGCGAGCGGTTCAGTAGCACATCGTACTGGCCTTCCAGATTGATCAGGCACGCAAGATATTTCACTGGCGCGTCGTTTCCTTCTTCATCCTTTCCCGGCAGGGGCAGACGGTTACTGATCACGACCGCGAGGAACCCGTCGTCATCACCCATCATCAGTTCAGTGTCCTGGATGTCCACTTCCCGAGCGTGAGCCAGCAGGTCGAGGTCTCTCTTGGTGGGGAAAACGCGGTTAATCAGTGATTTTTTTGCGACCAGACAATTGCCCTTCGCAACCTCTTTCAGGCCCTCAAGTTCCACACCCGCTGTTACGCAGTTTTCCACATCCACCGAGGTTTCCAGTTTTGCTTCTCCCTCGGCAATCAGAACCAGGGCAAACCAGGGTGTTTTCGCTGGCGCACCTTCAAGACGCCTTTCCCACGGCAGTGTCCGGCGTTTGATCACAACCTGGGGTAAGCGGCTTCCATAACTCCCGAAAGAGTTGGCTGGCGGGTAGGTGGACAAGATCTGGTCCGGTGGCAGCAGATACCGGGGTGATCGTATGCGCAGATGCACGTTTTCCTGATCCACGCGCAAATCATTCTCGTCCAGACCTGTTTCTGGCGTTTGCGCCCCGAAATGCTGATCGGCTCTCAGGCGCCACAAGCCAGCCTCCAGCGGTGGCGTCAATTTGGCGTAGAGCTTGAATTTTCCTTCACCAACAGGCATGCGCTCCTACTCCTTCACCGAAATCCACTCAATGTCACAGCTCTCATCCGAAACCGCCCGCAAGCGCGATACCGTGGCTGGTAACCCTTTTTCTGCAACAAGCTCTGCAAGAGAATCTGCGTCAGAAACTGCGGCAATCATGCCCGCGATCTCCTTTGCACCACCTTGAATCGCGCGCACTGAAACGCCCGAATTGCCCCCATTCGGGATTACATCGAACAAGAGAATGGATCTGGAACCGACCTGAACCACCGTGGGTTCGACTGGATCGCTTCGATGAGTCGCACCGTACAACTCAATCTCGACATCGCTTGCAGCGCGGGAGGTGGCACCCTTCAGGACCACGCCAATACACGTGACCTGAGCGCCGAAACGAGTTGAAACAGAGGCCGCACCGCGAACAAGATCCTGCGCTACATGCCAACCTACCCGGGGGCGACTGTTGGCTCCATTGAGCGCCAGCACGCAACCAGCCCCCAATGCAGAACGACCGGATAATCGGATCAGGCGTGATTGGTCATGCCAACCTTTCACCTCAATCCCGGTGGCTCGACCATCACCGCCTCCACTGGCCTGCACCGCTATGAGTGCGGTGTGGGCTGGCACTTCAAGCGTTTTGTCTCGCACCGGCATGTCGTGAAGCACGGCGCCGTTACCAAGCAGCATAACTACCCGGGCGAGACCGGAAATACGCAGCTGAGGACGGCCAGAACCTGTGTCAATCGCCGCGTCCGGGCATCGCAGGGTTACAAAATCCCCGGCCCGAAGGCTGGTTTGAGGCGCCTGTGGCGCAGGGCCGGAATTGAGGCCTTTCACATAGCCGGTTCCGGCACCCGAGCCTACGCGCCCCCCAAGATAGGATTGCGAAAGGCCCGCTACATTGGTGCGTGGCACCGAACCTCTGAGCACAACGGTATCGTCGCTGATTCGCGAGGGAGCGTGGGTCAGGTTGAGCTTGATAGGTAAGCTCCGGCCCAAGCGGCCACGCACCGATTCGATTGAGGGTGCGGGTCTGCGCTTGATTCGCCCATCTGAGACCGAGGTGGTTGCAGCTCTCAAAGTCACGCCGGCACCACTGGTCATGAAACCGGTCACAAATGGCTTGGCAGGTTGCCGGTCGGCAACGGTTGCGCCGGTCGCCATCTGGCTTACAGATGAGTTCTCAGCGTTAACCGGTTCAAGCCCATCCATCAGGGAGCCAAACAGCGGCGGTGCCGTTCTTGAGTTTTCATATATGGCCTGAGCTTTTGCGCTCCGTGACCCGACGGCAAGTAAGCCCTCGGGCACTTCTCGCACCGCCTCTGCAAACAGGTATTTCCTCGCCTCATTGAACGCATCAGACACCGAGACGGCGATGGGAGAAAGCCCCATATCATCGGCACGGTTGATATTTCTAAGGCGGACATTGCCTATAGCGGACAACGGCAGAGGCCGGCGGCCTGCTTCGACCCGATAGTAATCGATTTCCGGGCCGGTCTGGCTGCTCATGTCCGCCGCAGCGACGAGTTTAAGCCTGCTACCTGCGAAGATAACGTCGCCTTTGGGCAGGGGGCTTGAGGGTTGATCGGGATCTTCGGGTTGGCCCCAAACGCCAATCGGGAAGGCTTCCAGGCCATAGGTAGGGCCTTCTTCGGACTCTTTTTCGTCAACCATCCCCTCGACCAGGGGACGCAGGTCCGCGGTGCGATCTACCCAACTGCCTCCGGTCCTTCTTTCAAGCCTTAACTTGAGGGTGCCGGAAAGCCCGGAAGCATTCATCGGGCTGAGGCCCATAGAAACTGACGTTCCATCTGGCAGTTTAGGCGTGATGGTTTTGTTAACCGCCTGATTACCAAAATCGAATTTGGTGACCGGTGCCGACGCGACAACCGAGACTTCAAATTCTGCAAAGACTTCAAAAGGCTTTGCCAGACTGCCGTCACTGGATGGTGCTGAG
>JAGPVT010000044.1 GCA_018066865.1 Marinobacter sp.
CACCGGCCATCATGTAGTTTCCGGTTCGAAAGTCGCAGTGGCACAGCACCGCTGGACCCGGTTCAGGCGTGTTGTCTTCCAACCAGTTCAGCGCCCATTCCAGAACGGGATGGGGCTCTGCCATTTCCCGGAGGTGCCGCCGGTAAATCGCTACTCGGCTCAATGCAGCGCCGTCCTGACCGGGTAATGTCAGAAAATCCAGCGACCGCACCGGTGGTCGCACTGTGTGTAATTTGGCAAGCTCTGCGCCTAGCCGTCGTACAATGTTGCGGCGTTGCTCCACAGTTAAATCTGACTTGACCAATTTGCGGGGTGATGCGCTTCCGTCCGCCCGGGTCATGACGTAAAACAACTGCCCACTGACATCAAGGTCTTCGCACAGCCAAAGCGGTTCCGGGACGGTGACCCCCGCTTTAAACGCTGCTTCCAGCACCCGGAACTCCTCGGGCCTGGAAAGGCTTTCCGCAACGCCTGAAGGGGCATCCTGCCGCACCACAAGCTCCTGAAGACCTGGCCGCTCCCCACCTTCGATCTGCAAGCTCAATCCGAAGTTGTCCTGAATGGCGCCCCCGGAGAGCTTTTCGAACTCAATCACTTTGGCGCCCCGGGCACCCGTTTGCCCCACGACAAACTGGCTGAAGGCCTCCGCAAGCTCAAACATCAGGCTTATACCCCCCAACGCCAGAAATCGGCGCGCTCGGCCAACAATGTTTTTGAGAACACCATTTTGTGAATTTCCGATGCACCATCAACCAGCCGTGCCTGGCGCGCATAACGATAGATCCATTCCAGAGGAGTATCTTTGGAGTATCCTCTCGCACCACACAATTGAATAGCGGTGTCTACGGCTTTGTGCAGAGTATCGGCAACCGCCACTTTCGCCATGGAGACTTCTTTCCGGGCAAAGTCACCCTGGTCCAGCTTCCAGGCCGCATGCATGGTCAATAAACGACCAACCTGGATATCCATTGCAGCTTCGCCCAAAAGCCATTGCACACCCTCGCGCTGAGCCAACGTCTGGCCAAAAGATTCCCGCGTATCCACATAATCGGTCGCGATTTCGAGGGAGCGTCGCGCCAAACCAAGCCAGCGCATGCAGTGGGTCAGCCGCGCAGTTCCAAGTCGAATCTGGGTAAGTTTCAGGCCGTCTCCGACCTCCATCAGACGGTTCTCATCCGGAATTTCCAAACCATCAAACCGGAGTTCACAGTGCCCGCCATGCTCTTCCGGTCCCATGATAGGAATGCGCCGAATAATCTCCCAACCCGGATCATCCTTGTGGAACATAAAGGCCGTTAAACCCTTTCTGGTGTCGTCGGACGTTCGGGCAATCAGAATGAAATGGGAGGCTGCGGCAGCGCCCGTAATATAGTGCTTATGACCATGGATAACCCACTTGTCACCCACACGCTTTGCGCTTGTCTGCATCATGCCGGGGTCTGATCCACAGCCGGGAGATGGTTCCGTCATCACAAATGCGGAACTAACCGTTCCCTCCACAATGGGCGTTAACCAACGCTCCCTTTGCGCCTCGGTACCCACCTTCGCCAGTACCATCATGTTGCCATCGTCGGGCGCTGCAGAATTAAACACCACCGGACCAAAAATTGAGCGGTTCATTTCTTCGTAACAAGCCGCCATGCCAGAAATATCGAGCCCTTGCCCGCCAAGGTGTTCAGGGATCTGCAAACACCACAGGCCCTCCTGCTTTGCCTTGGCACGCATAACTTCCAGGTGCTCAAGCGCAATGTTTTCATGCTCGTCGTAGGCATCGGGATTGCTCTCCAGTGGCAACAGATGCTGTTCCACAAAGTCTTTTACCCGCTTTCGATACGACTCGTTTTTAGCGTTGAGATTAAAATCCACAGGAAGAGCCTCTTTTATAGTGAAGATTGAAGATGACCGCCATCCACCACAAGGGTGCTGCCGGTCATATAGTCAGAAAGCTCCGATGCCAGAAGCAGCAACGGGCCGCACAGATCGTCTGGTTGCCCGAGGCGCCGCTGCGGAATGCGACGAATCATATTCTGGCCCGGTTCTGTGGCGAAGAAATCCCGATTCAGATCGGTTTCTATATAGCCAGGCGCTAACGCGTTGACCCGAATACCATAGCGCGCCCACTCCAGGGCGAGAACACGAGTCAATTGCTCAACCCCTGCCTTGGCGACGGCATAGGGTGCAACATTGCCCGCCGCGCGATGCCCGAGAATGGAGGAAATCATTATGATGCTTCCACGCCGCTCCTCACCGGATAAGCGGCGGGCCGCCTCGGTGGCGACAAACCAGCAGCCTTTGAGATTCGTGTCGATAACGGCATCCCAGTCATCGCCTGTGCAGCTCAGAGCTTTTTTGCTGACGGCCACACCGGCATTGGCAACCACCACATCAGGAATGCCAACCCCACCGGCCATCACATCGAACGCTTGTGTAACGCTGGCTTCATCACTGACATCCATGGGCACAACATGAATGCGATCGGAGTGACCGGGGTGTTGTGATTTAAGGCTTTCAAGCGCCTCGCGACGCCGACCGCTCACGATGACGGTCGCTCCCGTATTAAGCAAGCACCGGGTAAAGCTTTGCCCCAAACCACCTGCAGCGCCTGTGACAAGTGCGATCTTGCCATCGGTGCGTAGAGGCCAGCTAGAGCTCTCGGGATTCGTTTCATTGGAATTGTTCATTTTTTTCTCCCTACTTACAAAATAGATCGAGCGCTCGATTTATTCAAGAAAATAGAAATAATAAGTTTCAAAACATCTCGTCAATGAGCGCTAAATGGCACGTTGGGGCCTTTTCATAATAGAACCAATGCCGGGAGGGGACACTGCAAACTGCAATTTGACTAAACGATGCCTTTAGTCCAGAACATAGGATAAGTCAGTCACTGCGGAGTATCCATTATGACTAGAAACCATAGTGTCCAGGCCACCTCAGCCCCAGATGCGCCTAATTCAGAGCTCCATCGCGCCATCTCTGATTTGCTGGCAACCGCCGATATACACATCGGCGGCCAACGGCCCTGGGATATCCGGTTCAATGCCCCGGGCGTGATTGAGCGTGCCATTACCAAAGGCAATCTCGGATTCGGCGAAGCCTATATGGACGGAGACTGGGACGCTGATCGGCTGGATCAATTCTTCTGCCGGCTGCTGAGCTGCAGGCTGGATCAACACTTCAAGCCCCGCAAGCAATTGCTCTACTATCTCAGCGCCACCCTGCGCAACCTGCAGCAGGGCAAACGTGTGTGGAAGGTTGCGCAGGTCCATTACGATCTGGGCAATGAATTCTATAAAACCATGCTTGATCCACGCATGACCTACAGCTGTGGCTACTGGAAAAATGCCGACAACCTCGCTGCCGCCCAGGAAGCAAAGCTCGACCTGATCTGCCGCAAACTCGGCCTACAACCAGGCATGCGGGTGCTCGACATTGGCTGTGGCTGGGGCAGTTTTATGGGTTACGCGGCAGAGCACTATGGCGTCGAATGCGTCGGCTTCACCGTTTCCCAGGCCCAGGCCGACTGGGCCCGAACTCATTACGCCGACCTGCCCATTGAAGTGAGACTGCAGGATTACCGGGAGGTAGAAGGCAAGTTTGACCGCATCGCCAGTATCGGCATGTTTGAACATGTTGGCCGCAAGAACCACCTGGAATTCATGCGCGTAGCTAGCGACGCTCTCACCGAAGACGGGCTGCTTCTGCTCCACACCATCGGCAAAAACAAGTCCCGGACTGTGACAGACCCCTGGACCGAAAAATACATTTTCCCCAATGGAGATTTACCTTCCATTCGCCAGATCGCCGATGCTTCTGAAGGTTTTTTTGTAGTTGAAGATCTGGAAAATTTTGGCGCCGATTACGATAAAACGCTGATGGCCTGGCACGCCAATTTCGAGAAGGCCTGGCCAACCTTTCGGGACAGTCTGGGCGATCGTTTCTATCGGATGTGGCGGTACTATCTGTTGTCCTGCGCCGGCGCATTCCGGGCCCGGGACCTGCAATTATGGCAATGGGTACTGTCTAAAGGAGGTGTACGGGGCGGTTATTTGTTCAGGTAATCCCAGACCTGCCGTTAACCAGAGCATCGAACATTTAAAAAGAGATAGAACCGTGGCTGTAAACAGATTTGAATCAATTGAGCGTCGACTCGGCGTAAGCGGCAAACTCCTGATCGCACCCGTTTTCATTCTGCTGCTTTTTGCGTTCGTCACTTTTTACAGTATCAGAGAGTTTCAAAGCCTGGATGAACGAATGAGCACCGTTGCGCGGGATTTGGCTCCGGAAACGGCCGTTGCGACGGGCGTTCTCATCAATCTATACAGGATGAGACTGTGGGTCTTTGATTATTACGTCACTGGCAATGACGAAATCCTGTCTCGCTTTGAACGGCTCGAATCCGAGTTTTTTAGCGGAATATCCGTTGGACAGAAAAACATGCTGAATTCAGACCGCAAACAGCTTGTGGATGAAATTGAGCAAGCAACATCGCGATACATTGATATTTTCAAAGCGGAATTGGTGCCTGCCAAGCAGCAAGTACAACGTATCATTACCAACGAGCTCGACAAATATGGCCCCACGGCATCGGAAGCACTGCGAAGAGCCATCGACGGGATTACCAACAGAGATCCGGATAGCCAATTACGAGTCGTTCTGGAACAACTGACCAACGACACACTCCTGATGCGAATGACAGCACAGCGATACTTCGCAAACGGCGACGAATCCTCAGAAAAAGCCCTTGGGTATGCTATTGAGGATCTGGCTGATGGCCTCGCTTTTCTCGATATGGACACGGTCCCGCAGTACATCAGACAGTACATCGATACCGCAACAGAGGCGCTGGGTAAATACCAGGCATCGGTAGACGATCTGCTGGTCCATCAAAGAGCAATGATCAACACGAAAAACACCAAGCTTGACGTGTTGGGCCCAAAGATCACCGAGCTGGCCCGGGATCTTGAGCGGAAGGTCTTCGCCGCCCTTGAAGCTGTAGCCGACGAAGCCGAAGCCGAAACCGACACGGCACTCAGTTTTATACTCTCTGCATTCATCTCCTCTGTCATTCTGGGGCTGGTGGTTGCCTTTGTGATGAGCCGGATTATGGGCGCGAGTGTCAAACGCGCCCGAACAGAAATCCTCACCTACCTGAAAGACATTGGCAATAACAATGGCGATATCTCGACCCGGCTAACCAGAGGGCGCCCGGATGAGATCGGGGACTTTATTTCGGCGGTAAACTCGTTTCTGGAAACTCTGGAAAATACCATTTCCCGGATTGTTACGTCATCGCGCCGACTCACCACCGAATCGGAATCCTTGTCGGGCATAACCAGCAGAACCTCAGGGAATGCCGAACAACAACGAGATCAGATCACCCAGATGTCGGCCGCTATGCAGGAGATGGTTTCCACCTCAGATGAAATCGCGTCCAATACGAGCGACACAGATGAATCTGCGCGCCAGGCGGCCAACCTGGCAGATACGGGACAAACGACGGTTGCGACGGCCATAAGATCCGTATCCAAACTGGCAGAACAGGTGGAAGAGGGTTCCCAGCGTATCCAGCGCCTGGAACAGGAGTCGGGCGAAATTGGCGGTGTGCTGGAGGTTATCCAGGCGATTGCAGAACAAACCAACCTCCTGGCCCTGAATGCGGCTATCGAAGCGGCTCGCGCAGGTGATGCAGGCCGTGGTTTCTCCGTCGTCGCGGACGAAGTCCGCGGCTTGGCCAAGCGGGTTCAGGATTCAACCGTCGACATCGAACGGATCGTATCAAACCTGCAGAGCGGTGCGGCGGGCGCTGTGGTTGATATGAGCAAAGCCAAGCACATGGCCGGCGAGGCCAGAGAAGAAGCCTCCAAATCTGGCACCGCCTTATCAGAAATTCTGGCTGCGGTGAACCGCATCGTGGAAATGACAACACAGATCGCAAGCGCCACCGAGCAACAGCGTGCAACGGCGGCAGAGATGACTCAAAACTTCGAAGCCAGCAGTAGCGCTATCGATGAGCTTACGGACGACATTGCCCACGTTAACGAGTCCAGCAAATCGATGGCCGATATGGCCGAAGATCTGGACGGCTTGGTGCGCCGATTCAAGACCGGTTGATGCAGGTAAGACCAAATGCGGGTTACGGTGAGTCTAAAGGCCTCGATAGCCAAGCCGCCCCGCGCACCCCGCTGGAATCCCCATGGGCGGCTTTCACTACCGGCGTTCTACACTCTCCACCAAACACGTACTTCGCCAACCTTGGCGGCAGTTCCCGGTAGATTTGTTTGGTATTACTCATACCGCCGCCCAGCACAATAATGTCCGGGTCCAATATATTGATAACCGCCGCCAGGCCACGGGCGAGGTGATCCAGGTACTGGTTCAGAGTTTCAGCAGCCCCTTTGTTGGCCTTAAGAGCGTGATCGACGATATCGCGAGCAGGCTGTTCCTGACCGGTCAGCAGTTTGTGCGTCAGTGACAGTCCGGTGCCAGACAGGAAGGTTTCGTTGCAGCCATGACGACCACAGAAGCAGGGGCGCAGTGCCAACTCGGCTTGTGGGGTCCAGGCCAACGGATTGTGGCCCCACTCGCCCGCAACGCCGTTAAGGCCTGTGAGAATCCGGCCATTCACACTTATGCCAGCTCCGCAGCCAGTGCCCAGTATGGCTGCGAATACCAGGTTGTGGTTTTTGCCTGCGCCATCCGTGGCCTCGGAAAGCGCCAGGCAATTTGCATCGTTGGTAAGGGTAACCGGCCTTTGCAACAGGGCGCGCAAGTCATCCTGCATGGGTTGCCCGTTGAGCCAGGTGGAGTTGCCGTTCTTCACCCTGCCAGTGATGCTGGAAACGCTACCGGGTATGCCAATGCCCACGGGTAAACCACTGGCACCCGCTTGTACTTCGGCATCCAGCACCAGCGACCGTATGGATTCAAGGGTCGCGTGATAATCCCCTGCGGGGGTCGGCACGCGTTTTCTGAAATGTTCGTTGCTCTTGAAATGCTGGTCGCCCTGCCGGTCTATCAGGATGACTTCGGTTTTGGTGCCACCCAGATCAATACCAATAAGCCAATTGCTGTGCATGGAGCATTTCTCCTCGAGGCTCAAGCTCGCTCAGCGCGCGTCCACTCATTCATTAGGCCACAAAATACGGTATTCTGCTCTCGACTACATCCATTAGATGCCTGCAAAACATATCGCAAAAAGAGGAATTCCCTTCCGATGCCCTACCCCATCGAAGACAAGCTCGTTATTGCGGTTGCCTCCAGCGCTCTGTTTGATCTGTCCAAGTCTGATCGTGTGTTCCGGGAACAGGGTGAAAAGGCCTATCGGAAATATCAGGAGGCTCACCTGGATGAGCCTTTGCGTAAGGGCGTTGCCTTCCCGTTTGTACGGCGCTTTTTGAGCGTGAACCAGAAGTTCCCGGAGCAGTGCCCGGTGGAAGTGGTGTTGCTGTCGCGAAACTCGGTTATTACCGGCAAGCGGGTATTCCACTCTATTCACCACCACGGCCTGGATATTTCCCGCGCAGCATTTCTGGAGGGCAAATCACCCTATGCCTACATTCCAGCGTTCAATGCATCGCTGTTTCTCTCAGCGAACGCGACCGATGTAGGCCAAGCAATAGACTATGGCTACGCGGCTGGCACGGTTCTGCCGAGTAAGGTTGTGGATGATGAAGCTGATACGGAGCTGCGCATTGCTTTCGACTTTGATGGCGTGATCGCCGATGACGCCTCTGAGCGGGTATACAAAGCCGGCTCACTGGAAGACTTTCAGAAGCACGAGACGTCTCGCTCCCAAATCCCACACAGCCCCGGCCCGCTGGCGGATTTGTTCCGAAAGCTTTCACACCTGCAAAAACTGGAAGACCAGGCTTTAACGGACAATCCCGACTATCGGCGGATATTGCGAACCGCCATAGTGACGGCCCGCAATGCGCCTTCCCATGAGCGGGTGATTACAACGCTGGAACACTGGGGCGTGGACGCCAATGAGGTTTTCTTCCTGGGGGGCATGAAGAAAGACCGGATTCTGAACGTGCTCAAACCCCACATGTTTTTTGATGACCAACGATCGCACCTGGAATCTGACGCGGGGGATATTCCTATGGTCCATATTCCGTTTGGGGTGGCGAATGTGGAAGCTTGAAGATGTCGTCAGATCTCTGGGTCAACCCGAGCATCTGTCACTACTTGGGCACCACCCAAACCTGCATTTAAACCGCCTGCGCTTTATCGGGACTTGGCACTACAATAATAGCCGGACGTTTCAGCTATCTCTGGTTTTAATATAACCCTCCCAAGACGAGAGCTATGAATAACTACAAATCTACATTTCTCTTTTTGAGCGGACTAATAACACTCCCATTCACAATGACAGCTCATGGGCAATCTGCCGCCGACATAGTAGTGACGGCTCCAGTGATGGAGCGTGCTTTATATGAAACACCGGCTGCCATGTCGATCGTTCAGCAGGACGCCATTCATAAAGGCCAGCCCAGGTTAAAACTGGATGAGACTCTGGGCCAGGTTCCGGGCATTTTTCTACAAAATCAGGAGAACTACGCCCAAGGCGAACGCATAGCCATACGTGGATTTGGAGCGCGAGCACCTTTTGGCGTTCGCGGCATTACGGTTGTGGTTGATGGCATTCCTTACACGCTGCCGGATGGCCAGGCACAGCTGGACGCTATCGATCTGGATAGCGCCGAGCGCCTCGAAGTTATCCGGGGGCCGGCCTCCGTTCTGTATGGGAACGCAGCGGGTGGCGTTATCAGCATAACCACCTCAGACGGGCGCCATAAATCCGATGAAACATCGGTTCGCGTCACCGGCGGAAGCGATAGCTTTGGCAAGATCTCAGTAAAAAACAGCCAAAACAACGGCGCCTGGTCACACAGCGTAAGCGCTTCTGCGCTCAACTATGAAGGTTATCGCGATAATGCCAAGGTCGAAAAATACCTGCTGAACACCAAGCTACGCAGGGAACTTGGCAGCGATCGTTCACTGACTGCCATTATAAACCTGCTACAGAATCCTCGTTCGGAGGATCCGGGTGCGCTTACCGCCGAGCAAGTGGAAGCCGACAGATCCCAGGCCGGGCGTTTTACAGAAGATTACGGCACGGGGCAAACCGTCGATCAACAAGTGTTTGGTCTGCAATATCAGGATCTTTCTGCAGGTTCAGGCGAGTTCCGGGCCAAAACATTCTATCTGCGCAGGAACTTTGAGCAGCAGCTGCCCTACCCCGGTGACAGCCGCATCGATTACGATCGGGATTATTTTGGAGCAAGGGCTGATTATCGACAGTCGCTTGAACTCTCAGGATTTCCTTTTCGCTATGTCACGGGTGTGGAAGCCCGTGAGCAACGGGATGACCGTATCCGCCGTCAAATGAGCTTCGCCGGTGATCTGCAAGGGCTGACTGCAGATGAATTACAAACGGCAACGACTTTGGGCGCCTTTGCGCAAGGCGACCTGAGCCTTACCGATCAATTGACCCTGTCGGTTGGCGGTCGTTTCGATCGAACTCGTCTTAAGGTTGAAGATGATTTTTCAGCGGATGGTGACCAAAGCGGGAGCCGGACGTTCAGGGAATGGAGCGGATCTGCGGGTTTGAGCTATCGTTACCTGCCATTCCACCAGGCATATGCCAATATCAGCACGGCCTTCGAGACGCCGACATTCTCGGAGTTTGCCGACCCATCTGGAGTGGGCGGGCTCAATCCGGAGACCGAACCGCAAAAGTCTCTAAATCATGAACTGGGGCTGCGCGGTGAACTGAGCAACGGCATTGATTATGACCTCACGCTGTTCTGGGTTGATGTTCGCGATGAACTGATCCCCTATGAGTTGCCGGGGCCCGATGACCGGACTTTCTACCGCAATGCCGGGGATACAACACGCAAAGGCATCGAGGCGGCGGCCGGCTGGCTTATTTCACCGAGCTGGCGTACAGAAACCGCACTCACTCTGGCCAGCTACGAGTTTGATACATACCGTTCTGGAAGCGACCGTTACGATGGCAACCGATTACCTGGCCTGCCCGAGCAGGTTTGGTCCAACCGACTGACATGGCAAGGCTTAGGCGGCACTTTTGCCACACTGGAGGCTCGTTATATCGGAGATATAGTCGCAGACAATGCCAATGAGGTAAAAGTCGACGATTACTGGCTGGTAAACCTGCGGGGCGGAAACACCCTATACGCCGGCAGAAATCTTCTTCTGAAAGGTTTTGCGGGCATTCGCAATCTGGGCGATAAGGATCACTTCGCTAACGTTCGCATTAACGCCAGCAATGACCGGTACTTTGAGCCCGCCGCAGGGCGCACCTGGTACGCTGGGCTCGAGTTTGTTTTCTGAACACCGCGCTGAGGCCCGCAAACCAAGCTCATTATACCTTTGGGGCTTCCAGTGCTTTGTAACGCTCCGCCAACTCAGCACGAATCGCACGACGTTGCTGGCCGTTAGCGAAGCGTCTGATTTCATCAGGAGTACGTGGCTCCAGTTTTGGCACTTTCACTGTTGCCCCGGTCTCATCAACCGCCACCATAGTAAAAAAGCAACTATTGGTATGTCTGACCAGCCTTTCATTGATGTTTTCCGTGACGACTTTTATACCCACCTCCATTGAGGTGTTTCCTGCGTAGTTTACACTCGCCAGAAAAGTCACCAGCTCGCCGACATGAACAGGCTGACGAAAGGTCACCTGGTCAACCGACAGGGTAACGACATAATTACCTGCATAACGGCTGGCACACGCATAGGCCACTTCATCCAGGTATTTAAGCAGCGTGCCGCCGTGAACATTGCCAGAAAAGTTGGCTTTATCAGGCGTCATTAAAACAGTCATTGTCAGCGTTGCTGAACCAAGAGCCATAGTGTTCTCTTAATAGATGAACCGCAGAGTTGACCCTCAGAATCAGCGATAGTGCGACCATCGTCAACCGCAATATCAATAGTGGAACCTAGCCCGCTTCCACCACTGGCTCTGCCGCAGCCCAGCGTGAGCTTCGCTGCGACAACGAGCATTTGAAAACCACTTCGGGTCAGCACATGTACCCGCTCGTGAATTAATCGATTGGTTAGCATAAAAGCCGCATAACACAACATGGCACACAGTGCGTAAAACAGACCAATCGATTCTTCCTTTCGCCCTGTCAGGTTAAAATTGAACTCCATCATCATCGCAAAGCCAAACAGCGCCACGCCTATCAAAGCTGCGCTGAGTCCTGATAACCGCTCGCCCATAAAAAAGTGTGCAACCGTGGACGCTGTAACAGGGGCCAGATACAACAACATAACCGCGTTCGCCATGCCGGTGTAATTCAAAGCCATGACATAAAAGACCACAAAGCATGCGAGAAACGCGCCTGTCACCAAAACTTTAATGCCAGACCAGGTAAATATTTTATCTTTCTGGCCTGTAAGCAGAAGGAAGAAACCCATTAAAACGGCGCCAATAAACAGGCGATAAAACGTAACCGTTTCGGCACTGACATCAGCGTAAACAGCAACCGCGCCAATTGTGCCCATGAAAAGGGCAGAAAGAACGGCGGCCTAAAAAAGCAACGAATCTGATTTCCTGATAGAATGGGCTGTTCAAACGCAGCCTTCAGGCCACAAGCCTGCCTTCGAGTTATGACCACACAATCGGTCAGAATTGAGCATTAAATGACCAAAAACGCATCTTCAGTAAACACCGGGTTCGAACCATCCCGCCGCTTCTGCGTGGCGCCAATGATGGATTGGACTACCCCGCAATATCGCTACCTTGCCCGCCTGTTGAGCCGGCATACCCTTCTCTACACCGAGATGGTCACTACAGGAGCGCTGATTCACGGAGATACTGAGCGGTTTTTGCATCACAATCCGGCCGAATACCCGCTGGCACTCCAGCTTGGCGGCAGTGATGCAGGTGAGCTGGCCCATTGTGCTCGGTTGGCGGAGCAGTTTGGTTTCAGCGAGGTAAATCTGAACGTTGGCTGCCCCAGCGACCGGGTTCAGAACAACATGATCGGGGCGTGCCTGATGGCACATCCGGATAAAGTGGCAGCAGGCGTCAAAGCGATGATTGAAGCCACGCAGCTTCCGGTTACCGTCAAGCACCGTATCGGCATTAATGGCCAGGAATCCTGGGACGATCTTTGCGAGTTTGTGGACAAGGTAAGCGCCGCCGGATGCCGGACATTCATCGTGCATGCCCGCATTGCCGTACTTGAAGGCCTGAGCCCCAAGGAAAACCGGGACATTCCGCCGTTAAAGTACGATTGGGTGTACCGCTTGAAGCAGAAATACCCGCACCTTGAGATCGTTATCAACGGCGGCATAAAAACCTTTGAAGAGTGCCGTGAACATTTGAGGCACACCGATGGCGTGATGCTTGGCCGCGAGGCTTACCACAACCCCTGGCTTCTGGCGGGCGTGGATCCGGAGTTTTTTGATTGCGAGGCCGCCACGACCTCTCGCCATAAGGCCCTCAGGGCCATGTACCCGTTTATCCAGAACGAGCTGGAGCGCGGAGTTTTCCTCGGCCACATATCCCGGCATTTGCTGGGGCTTTTTCACGGTGTACCCGGCGGTCGCCAGTTCCGTCGTTATATCAGCGAAAATGCTCATAAGTCCGGCGCAGGGCTGGAGGTCATTGAGACCGCTCTGGAGAAGGTTCACGAACCCGCGCAGCCTGTGTTAAATGAAGAGACAACCAGCGCCTGACCGCGACCTTGACGCTTTATTGCCAGAACCTTACTTTTTGCTGCCTTGTTCCTGTCTTTACAGCCCGCTATTGTAGACTTATAACCAGCACCCGGGATTCGGATGTGCTGATACAACATCAACCCGGACGACAGTACGAATGGCCAATAAACTCGAACAATTGAAGACGATGACGACAGTAGTCGCAGACACCGGCGATATCGATGCCATCGCCCAATGGCGACCGCAGGATGCGACAACAAACCCTTCATTGTTGCTCAAAGCAGCCGCTTCAGATGCCTACCGCCCTATGCTGGCAAAGGCGGTCGCCATGGCCCGAAAACAAGGCGGCTCCGATGCCGAGCAGTTAACGGTGGCAACCGATATGTTGGCAGTTCTGGCGGGCCAGGAAATACTCAGTCTGATTCCGGGCGTGGTTTCAACGGAAGTCGATGCTCGATTGTCATTCGATACCGAGGCCACGCTCAAGCGCGCACGCCGCCTTATAGAGCTCTATGACCAGCAGGGAGTCGATACCCGCCGGGTTCTGATCAAGATTGCATCCACCTGGGAAGGCATTCGCGCGGCGGAGATACTTGAACAGGAAGGCATCCGCTGCAATCTCACGCTGCTGTTCTCATTTGTACAGGCAGCCGCTTGCGCTCAAGCCGGGGCGTTCCTGATCTCGCCTTTTGTGGGTCGTATACTGGACTGGCACCTTGCCAGCAGCGGGCGGGACCAATTCTCCGCTGCCGAGGATCCCGGTGTGCTTGCAGTCGCCCGCATCTATAATTACTACAAGGCCAATGGCTACAGCACGGTGGTTATGGGCGCGAGTTTCCGTAATACCGGGGAGATCGAAATGCTGGCAGGCTGTGACCGCCTCACCATCAGCCCTGCGTTGTTGCAGGAGCTGCAGGACGACAACGGAAGCCTGGAACAGAGACTCTCTGCTGATGGCGCAAGTTCGCATGACGGTTTCGGAATCCTGGATGAAAAGCGGTTTCGCTGGGACAGCAACGAAGATGCCATGGCCACTGAAAAACTGGCAGACGGCATTCGTCGCTTCACCGTCGACCAGATTGAACTGGAGGGCCAGGTTCGCCAACTGGCCAGTAAAGCGGCCTGATATCGATGCGTCCTCAAGGCGCTTTTGATGCAGTCTAAACGCACCTCAATGCTCGTGGCAGATTATGATTGAAAGCCTGAAAAAACTGTTTAGTGCACCGGAAACAGAGCACCATAAACCCGATGCTCACCAGATTGCGATCGCTGCAACGGCCTTGATGGTGCAGCTTTCGCGAGTTGATAACGACGAAGACGAGCGAGAGCTGCAAGCCATCGTGGACTGTGCGATAAAAGCTCATCAGTTAACCCGGGAAGAAGCGGAAGAAATCCTCAGTCACGCCCTGGATCAGGCGGAGGATGCCACCTCGCTGTATGAGTTCACTGGGCAGATCAATGAGTATCTGGACCAGGAGAGCAAGCAGTCGCTTCTGGAAAGTATCTGGCAAGTTGCGCTCGCGGATGATCGCGTCGACAAGTACGAAGAACACCTTATTCGCCGTATGGCTGACCTGCTGCATCTTAATCATCGGGAATTCATACAGGCGCGACACAAGGCAGAGAGCGCGCGCTCCTGACCGGCACATAACAAAGGAAGCCCCATGCTAGCCATTCTTCATCCCAACACGCCTCTGGACAGCGAAGCCTATCGCCAGACGATGCACTTCCTGGAGAACCTGCCGGGTGTGACCGTGCGAGTACATGAGATTCAGGGCGTCAGTCAGCGGCTGACCGAAGTTTACCTTCTGGGCGACACCAAACCACTCGACATGGCGGAAATTGAAGCGCTGCCGGCTGTCGAGCGCGCCATCCGTATATCCGAAGACTACCGGATTCTGGGGCGTCACCGGGATGACAAACGGCAGACAGGCTTCAGCTACAACGGCGTGGACTTCAACCAGTCCAATCTCAACATTTTTGCCGGGCTGTGCGCTGTAGACATTCCCGAGCACGTTGAAATGATGCTGAAGGCACTGGAGGAACATGGCGAAGTTTGTACCCGCATGGGAGCCTACAAGCCCCGCACCAACCCCTATTCGTTTCAGGGGCATGGTAAGGGCTGCCTGCCGTGGGTTTTCGAAAAAGCCGGCAAACACGGTATTAAAGTGATCGCCATGGAGATCACCCACGAGAGCCACATTGAGGAAATTGATACCTGCCTGGAAAAACTCGGGCGACCAACCGGTGTCATGCTTCAGGTCGGTACCCGGAACACCCAGAACTTTGAACTGCTTAAAGCCATCGGCCGGCAAACCACCTACCCGGTTCTGCTCAAGCGTGGATTCGGTATCACTCTGAATGAATCCCTGAATGCGGCGGAATATCTGGCCAGTGAAGGCAATGCGAACGTCATTTTCTGTTTGCGAGGCATGAAAACGGAAGCCGGCCAGCCGCACCGTAACATGGTGGATTTCGCCCATGTACCGGCTGTTAAACGGCTGACACGCATGCCCGTCTGTGTTGACCCCTCCCACTCGGTAGGTACCCGTGAGAAGGCGCCGGATGGCATCCTGGACGTAATGCACGCAACCGCACAGGGCGTGATCGCAGGGGCCAATATGGTTCTGGTGGACTTCCACCCCAAGCCCGAGAAGGCTCTGGTAGATGGCCCGCAGGCGCTGCTGATGGATGAGTTGCCGGCCTACCTGGAAGATATACGTCTGTGTCACGATACCTGGAAAAAGCGCCAGGCTATTTATCAACGTCTGAGAGGTGAAACACCGGAATGATTGTCTACGGACACCGGGGCGCTAAAGGTGAAGCCCCAGAAAACACCCTGCCCGGATTCAACCATGCCTACCGGCAGGGCATTCGGCATTTTGAGCTGGATCTGGTGCTGTCGAAGGATGGCAAGCCCGTACTTGTGCACGATCTTACCATCGACCGCACCACCGGCCAGAAAGGTAGTGTTAGCCAATACACGGCGGCGGAGCTGGCGGCCATGGACGCTCGCCGGAACACAAGCACGTGGCCGGTGAGAACCGGTATACCAACACTGGAAGATTTGCTGGACCAGTTCGATGATATTGAGCACTTCCAGCTTGAGGTGAAAAAAGACTCTCACGCCAGGCTTAATGTTCTCTGCAACCGATTAACGGAAATTATCCAGCACCGCAATCTGTACCAGACAGCAGCGATCACCTCGTCAGACACCTGGTTTCTGAAAGAAATACGCAGAAGAAATAAGCGCATTCGTACGGGGTTGGTAACAGAACGGCGATTCCCGAGGCCGCTTCGCATAGCAACCGGGCTGCGTTGTGACTACTTGTGCATTAACTGGAAGCTATGCTCGCCAGAACTTGTGAAGAATGCTCACCGCAGGGAAATGCACGTCTCCTGCTGGACGGTTAACCGCATCCAGGACATGCTTCAGCTCGAAGCGATGGGAGTAGACAGCATTATCACGGATTACCCTACCAGCACGCGGATGTTCTTTGATAACCGCGAAAGCTCCTCACTCACATTACCTGGCCGTCAGGACAACAAAACGGCGGATAATGAGGCATTACCCGCCAGCTGAACCGGGATCGTTCAGAAGATCCGATTCAGGCCGTTCAACGCAGCTACCCGATAAGCTTCCGCCATGGTCGGGTAGTTGAATGTTGTGTTGATAAAGTAATCGAGAGAATTGGCCTCGCCCTTCTGGTTCATGATCGCCTGGCCGATATGAACGATCTCGGCTGCCTGGTCTCCAAAGCAGTGTATGCCCAGAATCTGTCGGGTTTCACGGTGGAACAGGAGTTTCAGCATACCAACAGCTTCGCCGGTAATCTGTGCCCGGGCAAGGTCCTTGAAAAAAGCCTGACCGACTTCGTAGGGCACCTTGGCCTCTGTAAGCTCACGCTCGGTCTTGCCTACAGAACTGATCTCGGGAATTGTATAGATGCCCGTGGGTACGTCTGACACAAACCGGAAGTACTCATCCTGAACAATCGCCGAGGTTGCAGAGCGACCCTGGTCATAAGCGGCACTGGCGAGGCTTGGCCAGCCGATGACATCACCGACAGCGTAAATGTTTTCCACCTCAGTGCGATAGTGCTCATCCACCGACAGTTGGCCGCGACCATTGGGAATCAGCCCGACCGCCTCAAGCCCGAGTTTATTGGTGTTCCCTGTTCTGCCATTACACCAGAGAAACGCATCCGCCCGGATCTTCTTGCCGGATTTCAGGGAGAGCACGATACCGTGATCATCACCATCCACAGACGCATACTCTTCGTTGTGGCGCACCAGCACACCATTATTGCGCAAGTGGTAGCTTAGAGCATCCGAGATTTCATCATCAAGGAATGACAATAGACGGCTGCCCGGGTTGATCAGATCAACTTTCACACCCAGACCAGCAAAGATAGACGCGTATTCCGAACCGATAACGCCGGCACCATAAATGACCAGCGTGCGAGGCGTATGAGACAGATTGAGAATCGTATCCGAGTTGTAGATCCGGTGATGGCGGAAATCCACATCAGGCGGCAGATAAGGGCGTGAGCCGGTCGCAATCACTACCTGTTTGAAGTTCAGTGTTTCGACAGACTTGTTACCGCGGACTTCGAGCCGGTTGTTATCGAGAAACGACGCACGTCCGTTGATCAGATCCACACGGTTACGGGAGTAAAACTGGGTTCTTAATTTTACCTGTTTGCCGATAACCTTCTGTGCGCTTTGCAGTACCCGGGGAAACGAGAACCAGCGGGGCTCTCCGATATCCCGGAACATCTGATTGGTGTTGAAGGTAATGATCTGCTTGACCGAATGGCGCAAAGCCTTGGAAGGAATCGTGCCCCAATGGGTGCAGTTGCCTCCCACTGTGGGCTTGTCTTCAACGATAGCAACACGCTTTCCATGCTTCGTCGCATTCATTGCCGCACCTTCACCTGAAGGTCCAGCACCGATAACGACGACGTCGTAATGATGTTCCGCCATGCGCGCAGTGACTCCTTATCTACGTCGTGAAAAAGTAATTGTGATTATTGGGAATCCGCCAGCCTTTACTGCTTGCGACCCGCTTTGCTCGCATCGTAGGCCAGTTCTTCGGGCGCTACGGCCTCTGAAGCCACACGCTGGCTTTCCTCTTCGCACTTCTGGGTGTTGCCACCGCAAATATCACAGGACGAACTGATGCCTAGCGCACCGATACCGCCACAGGTGCCGCTGATCGGCTTGCGACCAAAAATGACGCCAACAGCCATGCCGGCTACCAGCAGAACCACAATCAATAAAACCAGAAGAAAGGTACCCATGTTGCGCTCCCCTTACTGAGTAACGTAGGACGAAAACGCCGGAGTCTGATGTCCCTCAAACCCGTTTTCCGTCCGGATAATAAAATAGGCGGGGATATTCTCCCTCGTTGCGAGCGCACTCGCGCGCTCATAACCCATCACCGTGAAACCGGTTGCCAGTGCATCGGCGGTCATGCTGTCATCTGCGATAACCGTTACAGAAGCCAGATGATGCGCTATCGGCTGTCCGGTTCCAGGGTCTATTGTATGGGAGAAACGGCGCCCTTCCGATTCGTAATAGTTACGATAGTCTCCGGAGGTGGCCATCGCCCGGGAAGGCAGTGAGACAACAAGGTTTACCCTATGCTCTGTGCTTTCCACCGGCTGTTCAATAGCAAGCCTCCACACGTTGCCGTCAGGCTTCTTCCCGCTGGTGCGGATTTCCCCGCCAATTTCGACAAGATACGCTTCTATGCCTTCGCTATCGAGATAACGGGCCACTACATCAACACCATAACCTTTTGCGATCGCAGAGAGATCGATGTATTGGGGCACGTCCGCCTTTACCGCGGGCGGCTCAGGCCGGAACGCAAGATGCTCGTAACCCGTTGTGGCCAGGGCTCGAGCCAGGCTCTCTTCAGAAGGAATCTGTTCAGGCCTTGCATCTGGCCCGAAGCCCCAGAGATTCACTACCGGCCCGATGGTCACGTCAAACGCGCCGTCTGTCAGCCGCGAAATCTCATCTGCTCTGGCCAACACTTCAAAAAGTCCATCCGACACAGGAATCCAGTCCGATTGATCGTCCCGGCGATTCAGTTTTGACAGCTCCGAATCCTCTCGCCAGGTCGACATGGACACATCAACACCTTCAAGAGTTTCGTCGATGCCTTTGGCCAGCGCCTCAAGCTTTCCGTGATCTTCCGGTAAGACAACGCTGATATGGTAGCTGGTACCAAATGCAGGCCCCGAAATCTCCCAGACTTCTTCATCTGGCTGAAACGAGCAACCCGCCAGGGCCGCCAGTGTCAGCATCATGAAGACGCTGGCAAAGGCCACCCGGGCGGGTTGTAACATACGGGATGTCATCTGAAAGGTTTAGCCTCCGAAGTCATCCAGCATGATGTTCTCGTCTTCGACACCCATATCTTTCAGCATCTTGATAACCGACGCGTTCATGATAGGAGGCCCACACATGTAGAACTCACAGTCTTCAGGCGCAGGGTGATCCTTCAGGTAGTTTTCATAGAGTACATTGTGAATAAAGCCCGTCGGGCCTTCCCAGTTGTCCTCAGGCTGCGCGTCAGACAGGGCAACATGCCATTCGAAGTTATCGTTCTCTTCGGCAAGCCCGTCGAAGTCTTCCACGTAGAACATCTCACGGACGCTTCGCGCACCGTACCAAAAGCTGATCTTGCGCTTGGAATTCAGGCGCTTGAGCTGGTCAAAGATGTGGGAGCGCATGGGCGCCATGCCGGCGCCACCACCGATGAACACCATTTCCGCCTCGGTTTTCTTGGCGAAAAACTCACCAAATGGTCCCATTACCGTCACCTTGTCACCCGGCTTAAGGTCAAACACGTAGCTGGACATAATGCCCGGCAGGTGATCAGTACCCGGAGGCGGAGTGGCAATACGGATATTGAACTTGAGAACGCCCTTCTCTTCCGGATAGTTCGCCATGGAATAGGCGCGAATCGTCTCTTCCTTGTTGATGGCCTTGTAGCGCCAGATATCCAGCTTGTCCCAATCACCGTGGAACTCATCTTCAATAATAAAATCCTTGAAGTTGATTTCGTAAGGAGGACATTCCAATTGAACGTAACCGCCAGCGCGGAAATCAACTTCTTCGCCTTCCGGCAGTTTGAGTACCAGTTCTTTGATGAAGGTGGCCACGTTGTGGTTGGAGACAACCTCACATTCCCACTTCTTGACGCCAAAGAACTCTTCAGGCACCTCAATTTTCATGTCCTGCTTGACCGGAACCTGGCACGACAGTCGCCAGCCTTCCTTCTCTTCACGATTCGTGAAGTGGGTTTTTTCCGTAGCCAGCATGGCACCGCCGCCTTCAAACACCTTGCACTTGCACTGCGCACAGGTACCGCCGCCGCCACAGGCTGACGACAGGAAAATCCCGCTGCCCGCCAAGGTACTCAAAAGCTTGCCCCCGGCTTCCGTTTTCACGGTGTGTTCCGGATCGTCATTGATTTCGATGGTCACATCACCGGTGCTTACCAGTTTGGATCTCGCCGCGAGGATGATCGCCACAAGCGCCAGAACGATAACGGTGAACATGACCACGCCGAGTATTATTTCTGTATACATGGTCTCGCCTTTTCGTTAAACCGAATCACCGGATGAGTTACAGGGAAATCCCAGAGAAAGACATGAAGCCAAGGGACATCAGACCAACGGTAATGAAGGTGATACCCAGGCCACGCAGTCCATTCGGAACATCGCTGTACTTCAGCTTTTCACGGATACCGGCCAGGGCAATAATGGCCAGAGCCCAGCCCACGCCAGCGCCAAAACCATAAACCACACTTTCACCAAACGTATAGTCCCGCTCCACCATGAACAGCGCAGCGCCCAGGATCGCGCAGTTCACTGTAATCAGCGGCAGGAACACGCCCAGTGCGGCGTATAGTGCCGGGATGTATTTGTCCAGAATCATTTCCATGATCTGAACGATGGCCGCGATAACGCCGATGTAGGTAATCAACCCAAGGAAGCTCAGGTCCACATTAGGCAAACCTGCCCAGGACAGCGCGCCTTCACGAAGAATATTGTTGTAGATCAGGTTGTTGACCGGCACGGTCAACGTAAGAACCACAACAACGGCAATACCAAGGCCCGTCGCCGCTTCAATTTTCTTGGAAATGGCAAGAAACGTACACATCCCCAGGAAGAACGCGAGCGCCATATTCTCAATGAAAATCGCCTTGAGAAGCAGACTGATATAATGCTCGATCATCAGAAGGCCTCCTTATGGGTGTGGCGGGACAATTTGTAGTCCGGCTCTTCTATCTGCTCAGGCATCCAGGTACGCAGACCCCAGATCGCAAGGCCAATAATGAAAAAAGCACTCGGCGGCAACAACAGCAGGCCGTTGGTGATATACCAGCCACCTTCGTTTACCGGAGACAGCAAGGTGACCCCGAACAGTGAGCCGGCACCCAGAAGCTCGCGGAAAAAGGCCACAAACAGCAGCATGACCGAGTAGCCCAGACCGTTACCGATGCCATCCAGGAAGCTCAGCCAGGGGCCGTTTTTCATGGCAAAGCCTTCGGCACGCCCCATAACAATACAGTTGGTTATGATCAGACCAACGAATACGGAGAGCTGTTTACTGATCTCGTAGGCATAGGCCTTGAGTATCTGATCAACCACGATGACCAGGGAGGCGATAATGGTCATCTGTACGATGATCCGGATACTTGCCGGGATCTGGGTACGAACCAGCGACACAGCCAGGTTGGAAAACGCGGTAACAGCGATAACCGACAGGCTCATAACGATGGTGACGTTCATGCTCGTGGTTACGGCAAGCGCTGAACAGATACCAAGGATCTGGAGCCCAATCGGGTTATTACTGAATATCGGTTCAAAAAGAACCTGTTTGGCGGTTATTTCGGCCATGATCAGACCTCCCCTTCGCGAAGTTTCTTGAGGAACGGCGCGTAACCCCGGTCGCCCATCCAGTAGTTAACCAATTGCTGAACGCCACGACTGGTCAGCGTCGCACCGGAGAGCGCGTCGACCTTGTGTTCTTTGTCAGCGGTGTTGGCACCTACACCACCTTTAATCAGGCGGATCTGTGGCTTGTAGGTGTCCTCACCGTAAAGTTTCTTCCCTACCCACTGGGATTTCCAGCGCGGGTTGTCCACTTCTCCCCCGAGACCCGGTGTTTCTGCGTGGGCGTAAAAGCCCAGCCCCTCAATGGTGTTCAAATCCCCTTCAAGCGACATGAAGCCATAAAGAGTGGACCAGAGACCATAACCGTGAATCGGCAGCACCACACGCTTAAGATTCCCATTCTCGCTCAGAGTGTAAACTTTGGCGACATTAGGGCGGTGCTTGATACCAGCCTTATCTTCAGAGGCCGGAATCATGGTAGACATCATGGGGTCTGACGCGGATTTGTACATGTCGTACTTCATGGGATCTTTTACACCCACAGAAGACGGCTCCACGTAGTCACCAGTGTCCAGATCTACCAAACGCACTTCAAATTGCGAAAATATATTTTCGATTTCTTCGGCACCCGCTCCCTCGGGAAGCATTCCTGATGCAGACAGAATGTTGGTTTTGATATCCAGGTTCTGGTTCTTGATCTGCGCCGGGCGGAGCACCACCGCTGCAGTGGAAACCACAATGGAGAACACAATACTCAGTACCAGAGCAACAATCAGCGTTCTGGAGACGGTTTCTTTAGCTTTAGCCACGAGCGAGCCTCCGTTTGATGTTTGCCTGAACTACGTAATGGTCCATAAGCGGAGCGAACAGGTTAGCGAACAGTATCGCCAGCATGATGCCTTCCGGAAAAGCCGGGTTAACCACCCGGATAAGGATAGTCATTACACCCACCAGAATGCCGAAGCACCAGCGACCGGTATTGGTCATTGCCGCAGAGACCGGATCAGTCGCCATGAACATCATACCGAAGGCAAAGCCACCCATAACCAGATGCCAGTGGGCCGGAACCGCAAACATCATGTTGGTCTCGGAGCCGACAATATTGAACATAAGAGATGTAGCGATCATACCGACCAGCACACCACCCACTATCCGGTAACTGGCGATTCGCATACCGATCAGGATCAGACCACCGATCAGCACAGCCACTGTGGAGGTTTCGCCCATAGAACCCTGAATAGAACCCATGAATGCGTTCATCCAACCGATACTATCGTTCAGCGCCGCAAGGCCGCCGCTTGCCGCCGTACTCAGAGCTGTTGCTCCACTGAAACCGTCAACCGCGGTCCAAACAGCATCGCCAGAGATCTGTGCAGGGTATGCAAAGTACAGGAATGCACGACCAGTCAGCGCCGGGTTCAGGAAGTTTTTGCCGGTACCGCCGAAAACTTCCTTACCGATTACGATACCGAAGGTAATACCCAGAGCGACCTGCCAAAGCGGGATCGTCGGCGGGCAAATCAACGCGAACAGGATCGAGGATACGAAGAAGCCTTCATTCACCTCGTGACGACGCACGGTGGCGAATAGCACTTCCCAGAAGCCACCAACCACGAAGGTAACGGCGTAAACAGGAATGAAGTAAGCCATCCCGTAAACGAAATTATCCCAGACACCAGCGCCAGCACCTGTAACCGCCAGGGCTTGTATGAAAGCTGCACGCAGACCGCCGTCAGCTATCAACGCATCCGGATTGGACGCCAGAAAGCTGTTGGCCTGGAAGCCAATGTTCCACATACCAAAGAACATCGCCGGGAAGGTACACATCCAGACCGTGATCATGATGCGTTTGAGATCAACGCCATCGCGCACGTGCGAAGTTGTGGACGTTACCGAACTGGGCGTATAGAAAATGGTATCAGCGGCTTCGTACAGAGCATACCAGCGCTCGTACTTGCCACCTTTTTCAAAATGATGCTCGATTCCATCGAGAAACTGTCTGATAGCCATCGTATTAGCCCTCGATCTCGATTCGGGTCAGGTTCTCACGGAGAATCGGACCGTATTCATATTTACCCGGGCACACGAAGGTGCACAGCGCCAGATCTTCTTCGTCCAGTTCCAGAGCGCCGAGCTTCTGAGCCATTTCGGTATCACCGACAATTAGCGCGCGCAGCAACTGAGTAGGCAGGATGTCCAGAGGCATCACCTGCTCATAAGCGCCTACTGGCACCATAGCTCTTTCACTGCCATTGGTGGTGGTCGTGAAATTGAACAGCTTGCTACCGGAAAACTTGGACAGGTAGATGTTCAGAACGGAGAATTTGTTAACGCCGGGCGTCAACCAACCCAGGAAATGACGCTTGTTGCCCTCTTCCAGCAAGGTCACCTGATTGGCAAAACGACCAAGATAGGCGCAGGGGCCTTCGCCCCGACGACCGCCGAAAACCGAACCGGAAATCGCGCGCACATCGCAGTCTGTCGCCACTTCGCCATCGAGAAGTTCGGCCAGGCTGGCGCCCAGACGGGTTCGAACCAGGCGTGGCTTCAGGGCCTTGGGGCCACCCAGCGCAACAATACGGCCAACATTCAGCTCACCGGTTGTAAACAGCAGCCCTACATCAATCACGTCCTGGTAATTAATCGTCCAGACGCATTTTGAGACTGACACCGGATCAAGGTGATGAATGTGCGTTCCGACGTTTCCGGCGGGATGCAAACCATCAAACTGTTGAACATCGATATTATCGGCTTTTGGAACGGACACGTTGGATCCGGGCCGGCCGGTCACGAACACTTTGCCAGAGGTGAGCCGGCCCAGAACGGTCAGGCCATTCTCAAACGCGGCCGCATTCTCAGCGATCACCAAAGTGGGATCAGCCGCCAGCGGGTTGGTGTCCATAACAGAAACGAAAATAGAGTGCGGGGCAGTGTCGATTTCAGGCACTTTGCTGTAGGGACGCGTCTTGAACGCCGTCCACAAACCGGACTCAACCAGGTTATCAACCACCTGCTGACGTTCCAGACCTGCGAGATCCGAGTCACTGAAGCGGGCAAAGGTCTCGGCCTCGTCACCATCGATCTCGATGACAATTGACTGAAAAACCCGACGCTCACCGCGGTTGATTTCTTTCACCACGCCAGCGGCAGGTGATGTATAACGAACGCCTTCGGTCTTCTTGTCCGTGAACAGCAGCGTACCGCGCTTGACACGGTCTCCTTCTTGTACAGCCATCGTCGGCTTCATGCCGATGTAGTCAAAACCGATTAACGCAACATGGCGAACCGGCTTGCCGTCTGTGATGGTCTGTTCGGGAGCGCCGCTGATGGGAAGATCCAGGCCTTTTTTGATCTTGATCATTAGCCTCATCCAATCATCAGAAACTATTCTATGCATTTGTATGGCCTGCCCCCTGCGGCCCAGAAACGGTTGAGAAACGGGGGGACAGACATACCCAAAATCGCGCCAATTATAGAGTCTAAGGCAAGCTATTTCCACCTGAAACGAGAACAGGTTTGTACCGGAACGTAATCTCGCAGTGGCCAGTCGTCGTTAACAAAAAACCCGGCGACTTCCGGCGCCGGGTTTCTGGAACTGACAGCGCCAATTCTGACGCACTGAATTCAGTCGCGTGTGCGCTTCGGAAAGATGGGGTAATCGATACCCGCCATCTGGCTTACAACCCGAATCACCTGCGCGCTGTACCCGAATTCGTTGTCGTACCACACGTAGAGAATCAGGCGCTTGCCCGCGGCAATCGTGGCTTGCGCATCAACAACACCGGCATGGCGTGAACCAACGAAATCTGTGGACACCACTTCCGGAGAGTTCACAAAATCGATCTGCTTCTGCAGCTCAGAGTGCAAAGCCATCTCACGCAGGTAATCATTGACGCTTTCTACATCAACCTCTTTCTTCAGATTGAGGTTCAGGATCGCCATGGAAACATTCGGCGTAGGCACCCGGATAGCATTCCCCGTGAGCTTTCCTTTCAGCTCAGGAAGCGCTTTTGACACCGCCTTTGCCGCTCCCGTCTCGGTAATTACCATGTTCAGCGCGGCACTCCGGCCACGACGACTGCCTTTATGGTAGTTATCGATCAGGTTCTGGTCGTTGGTGTAAGAGTGGACCGTCTCAACATGGCCGTCTTCAATGCCGTACTCATCGTAAATTGCTTTCAGAACCGGAGTAATGGCGTTGGTGGTGCATGAGGCTGCCGACAGAATCTTGTCTTCGTCGGTAATCCAGTCGTTATTAATGCCGTAAACGATGTTCTTGATATCGCCTTTGCCCGGCGCCGTCAGCATAACGCGGCTCACGCCCTTGGACTTGAGGTGCAGGCCCAAGCCCTCTTCGTCACGCCAAATACCGGTGTTATCAATTACAATGGCATTGTTAATGCCATACTGGGTGTAATCCACCTTGTCCGGGCCGTCTGAATAGATCACCTTGATGAAGTTACCGTTGGCAATCAGCGCAGACTCTTTCTCGTCGACGCGAATGGTGCCATCAAAAGGACCGTGTACAGAATCGCGACGCAGCAGGCTGGCGCGCTTTTGCAGATCGTTTTCGGCGCCACCCTGGCGAACCACAATCGCTCGCAAGCGGAGGTTATTGCCACCACCTGCCTTTTCAATGAGGATGCGAGCGAGCAGGCGCCCGATACGCCCGAAGCCATAAAGCACAACGTCTTTAGTGCCGTTGCTGGCATCTTCTTCCGACTGGGAAGGATACTGACCAATCACCGGCCCGATTTCTTTTTTCAGAAACTCGACCAGGTCACCACCTTCTTCCTTGAACTTTACCGCCAGCTTGCCGATGTCAACGTGCGCGCGCCCGAGATCCATCTGATCCATGGCTTGCAGTAGAGGAAGAGTGTCGTGCACAGACAGCTCACTTTGTTCCACCTGACGCACGTATCTGTGAGCGCGAATAATATCGATCACCGACTGATTGATAATCGCACGACCGTATACGGAGGTAACAACGTTGTTTTTCCGGTAAAGACGGCCAATCAGCGGAATCATAGCCTCCGCAGTAGATTCTCTGTCCATCCAGTTGGACAGGCACTGGTTCATCTGTTCGTGACTCACGGTAGGGACCCCTATGTTTCGCACGTGGAATAATTAAGGTCGGGCATTATCCAACTTAAAGCGACCAACGGCAAATACGAACTGGCACGGACATCGTACATTTGCCGCCATGACACCACCACCCGCCGGCGTTAGAATCGCCACCTTACCGGCCCCCTCATCACCCACAGCAGGAGAACACGACTGCCCATGAATCAAGGTGCCCCGACTTCCGCTTCTCTGCAAACACTGATTGCGCCGCCATTTCCCGAGAAACCAGGCGATAACCGCACCTGGGGGCAATTGCATGGCAGCAGTGACGCCCTGGCCATTTGTGAAAGCGCGCGGGCCCACAAGGGGCTGACACTGGTGATTACCCGCAGCACCGCCGATGCGATCCGGCTGGAGCAGTCCATGCGGTTTTTCCTGGGCTTGCCACCCGAGGAAGATGGAGCCACCGTTACAGAGGATGGCCTGGAACTTTTGTCACTGCCAGACTGGGAAACCCTGCCTTACGATCTGTTTTCTCCACATCAGGATATAACGTCGCGGCGCATCCGCACCTTGCACCGACTGCCCGGGATCCAACATGGGGTTATCGTGGTACCCGCCAGAACCCTGATGCACCGGTTGCCCCCGGTAAACTATCTCCAGGGTAATACTCTGTTGCTTGAGACAGGCCAATCTCTGGATATCGACAGCTGGCGTATGCAACTGGCAACCGCAGGTTACCGGCACGCCGAAAACGTCTATGAGCATGGTGAGTACGCCGTTCGCGGATCCATACTCGATATATTCCCCATGGGCTCGAACCTGCCCTACCGAATTGACCTGTTTGATAATGAAGTCGAAACCCTTCGTACCTTCGACCCGGAAACGCAGCGCTCCATCGACCGCATTGAGCGCATCGAACTTCTCCCGGCCTATGAATTCCCCTGGCACAAGGAAGCCCGTTCCGGCTTCCGTGGGCGCTGGTTCGAGCAGTTTCCAAACGCGGATAAAAACGCGCCCATCTACCAGGACGTGACTCACGGCATTACGCCCCCGGGCATCGAATACTATTTACCGCTGTTTTTCGACCAGACCGCCACCCTGTTTGATTATCTGCCAGGCACCACCCACGTTGTTACGGCCGTAGGCCTGAACGAAGCGGTCAGCCATTTTGATGCCGAAACCCGCAATCGCTATGAAGACCGCCGCCACGACCGGCATCGGCCGATTCTTCCGCCCGCCAGCCTGTTTTTGCAGCAGGATGAACTGTTTGGTCAGCTCAAAGCCTTCCCGCGGGTAACCATGACGCCGGAGCCGGCAGAAGGCGGTGGCGCCGTGAATTGCGCCAGCGAAGCCTTGCCGGATATCGCCATGAATGCACGCGCCGCCGACCCTGCCGGCCAATTGAAGCGCTTTATACAGGACTTTGCCGGGCGCGTGCTGATTTGCGCCGAGTCTTCAGGCCGGCGCGAGGCGTTGATTGAAAACCTGGGAGAGCACCAGCTTCAGCTACAAGGTTTTGAAAACTGGCGGGACTTCCTGGCTGATGACAGCGGCACACTGGGCATCACCATTGCTCCCATGGAGCAGGGGCTGGTATTACCCGGCCACAATCTGGCCCTGGTTACTGAAACCGCCCTGTTTGGCGAGCGCGTGCTGCAACGCAGACGCCGTGAGAAGCCCACAGAGCTCAATGACGACGGCTATCGCGACCTGTCCGAACTGAGAATCGGCTCACCCGTTGTGCATATCGATCACGGCGTTGGCCGCTACCTCGGTCTGGAAACCATCACCGTAGAAGGTGAATCGAGCGAATTTCTGATGCTCGAATACGCCGGCGGCTCAAAACTGTATGTGCCCGTTTCCAGCCTGCACCTGATATCCCGCTACGCCGGCGCAGACACAGAACACGCACCGCTGCACAAGCTGGGAACTGAACGCTGGAGCACCGCCAAACAAAAGGCCCTGGAAAAAATCCGCGATACCGCCGCCGAGCTCCTGGACGTCTACGCGCGTCGAGAAGCCCGCAAAGGATTCGCGTTCGAAGATCCAGAGGAAGCCTATCGCGCCTTTGCAGCAGGCTTCCCTTTTGAGGAGACGCCCGATCAGCAGGTTGCCATTCAGGCCGTCTTCGAAGACATGACCAATGAGAAGCCCATGGACAGGCTGATCTGCGGCGATGTCGGCTTTGGCAAAACCGAAGTCGCCATGCGCGCCGCCTTCCTGGCGACCTGGTCGGGAAAGCAGGTCGCTGTCTTGGTGCCCACAACGCTGCTGGCCCAACAACACTACGAATCCTTCCGTGACCGCTTCTCGGATACTCCGGTCAATATCGAACTGCTAAGCCGTTTTCGAAGTGCCAGCCAGACCAGCAAGGCGCTGGAAGCCACCGAAAGCGGCAAAGCCGATATCGTCATTGGCACGCACAAGCTGCTTCAGGGCGATATTCGGTTCAAAAACCTGGGGCTTGTGATTATTGATGAAGAACACCGATTTGGCGTCGGGCAGAAGGAAAAGTTCAAAGCTCTGCGCGCGGAAGTAGACATGCTGAACCTCACCGCGACACCTATTCCCAGAACGCTCAACATGGCCTTGGGCCACCTGAGAGATCTTTCCATCATTGCCACACCACCGGCTCGACGGCTCTCAGTGAAAACCTTTGTGCGTCAGCGCGATGAGCCGATGGTCAAAGAAGCCATCCTGCGTGAGGTTCTGCGTGGTGGTCAGGTGTATGTCCTGCACAACGATGTAGCGAGCATCGAGAAAACCGCAGAGGATTTTCGGCGCCTGGTTCCCGAGGCGCGCGTGGGTGTGGCCCATGGCCAGATGCGAGAGAGACAGCTTGAGCAGATCATGTCGGACTTCTACCACAAGCGTTTTAACGTGCTTGTGTGCACTACCATCATCGAAACAGGTATCGACATTCCAAGCGCCAACACCATTATTATTGAACGCGCGGACAAATTCGGCCTTGCCCAGTTGCACCAGCTGCGCGGTCGCGTTGGCCGGTCCCACCACCAGGCTTATGCCTATCTGCTGACACCTCCGCCAAAAGCGATTTCAGCAGATGCCAAAAAGCGACTGGAAGCCATTTCCGAGGCGCAGGATCTCGGCGCCGGCTTTATGCTGGCAACTCACGATCTGGAGATTCGAGGTGCCGGTGAATTACTGGGCGACGAACAGAGCGGCCAGATAGAAAGCATCGGTTTTACCCTGTACATGCAGTTATTGGACGAAGCGGTGAAAGCCATTCGTGAAGGTCGCACACCCAATGCAGAACTGCCCCTGAGCCACGGCACAGAAATGAACCTTCGGATACCAGCACTGATTCCGGAGGATTACCTGCCAGACGTTCATAACCGGTTGATGCTCTACAAGCGTATTGCCAGCGTCAGCAACCGCGATGGATTAAAAGAACTTCAGGTTGAAATGATTGACCGCTTCGGATTATTACCGGAACCGGCAAAAAACCTTGTCCGACAAACCGAGCTTCGGCTCCAGGCAGAAGCGCTGGGCATCGTGAAAGTGGACGCTGGCAAGGAGTGGGCGCGTATTGAATTTGGCAGCTCCGCTCTCGTGGATCCGCTGATTCTGGTTAAGAAGATGCAATCTGCGCCGGACACATATCGCCTTGAGGGCGCCAACAGCTTTCGTTTTCGGCTGAAGGACGCCTCAACCAGTGGTAAACTCGACGGCATTTCCGGGATGCTGAGCGAACTGGTGCCTGCACCAAGCGCCGCTACCGCCTGACTGTCGTCTAAATATCGCCTGAAAAAAGGGCCTGAATAAAACTGGAGCAACCTCTTGCAGACTGATGGTAATCGCTTGTATCGGCTATTGGCCCGCACACTACTGACGGGTTTTCTGCTCACAACTGCCATGGTGAGCCACGCCCAGCAAACGCCCGACGACTATTACCGGGCAGAGTTTGTGATTCTGGAGCGTATCGTCGACCCGGCAGCGGTGAATGAACGCATGGTTAACCGTAAAGTGTCAGCGCCGGTGGATACCAACGAGACCCTTTATCGTGTCGCTGGCGACGGAACCACCCGCTCTTCCCTCAAACTCGTGTCACGCAACGAGCTTCATTTGGGTAACGCTGCCAATCGACTCGAACGAAGCGGGCGCTACCGTGTGCTCATGTCGGCAGGCTGGTACGAAGCCTTCCCGCCAGACTACAAAGGAAAACCGCTGCGCATTGAAATAGGAGACTGGCTGCAACAGGCTGGCCAGAGAGCGATCGAAGGAAATATCACGATTGACCGGCAACGCTACCTGCATGTTGCCGTTCACCTGAACCACTGGCAGGAAGGAAAAGTTGCTTCTCGGGGGATAACTCAGGGTGACTCAGATCCGTCGCCGGCCGCTGATCTTGCTTCTACTTCTGCACCTGTAGCAGGCGCAAAGCTTACCCTACAGCCTGAAGTACCACTGGAGTTACTCACCTGGATCCGCGAAACCCGCCGGATGCGGAGTGAGGAAATCCACTTTCTGGACTCCCCCACCATCGGCGTTCTTGTATTCTTCAAGAAGGTTGAGGCAGAGTAGTAAGGGCCCCGAGACCGGTCATCGAGACTTCAAGAATCCGTCTGACACCAGACATGCCTTGCTCGATGGCCGCTTCGATTTCTTCCATGGTAATGACGTGGTCGGACTTCCCGGCCGCCCGGTTCACTACCAGACCCAGGCACACATACCGCATCCCCAACTCGGCTGCCAGAGCGGCTTCCGGCATGCCGGTCATTCCTACCAGATCACACCCGTCGCGCTCCATACGGCGTATTTCGGCCGCCGTTTCCAGCCTCGGCCCCTGGGTTGCGCCATAAACACCGAACCCGGCAAACGCGACATCATGAGCGGTAGCTGCCTGCATCAGAATGTCCCGCGCGTTTTGGTCGTATGGCCAGGTAAAATCAATATGAGTCACTTTTTCCAGGTCACCCTCAAAGAAGGTGCCTGCCCTGCCCCAGGTGTAATCAATGATCTGCTCAGGGATAACGACACAGGCAGGGCCCATATCCGGATGTATTCCACCCACCGCGTTCACGCCGATTACAGTGCGCACGCCGGCATCGTAAAGCGCCATTAGGTTCGCCCTGTAGTTCACCTCGTGAGGTGGGATTCTGTGGGGGTTGCCATGCCGGGCGAGAAACACAACGGGCTGACCATCAAGAAGCCCCTGGGTCAACTCGGACGAAGGCGCTCCCCAAGGGGTTTGCATCGTTTGCGTTCCGGTAATCTCCAGGCCCGTCAATGTGGCAAGGCCAGTGCCACCAATAATGCCAACTGCACCGCTGGTCTCAGACATCAATCTCCATCTCCCGCGTCGAGGGACTGTTCACCGACGTCACCTGCCTGGGTATCTTTACGGCGGCTAGGCTCGCGCTTGGCCCTGCTCCCATTAACCTGAGGTGCCCGTGCTTCAGCGCCGCCACCCCCACTTTCAGCCTGCTCGTCGAGGTCGTCTTCGTGCTCGGAGATCCGGGTTTCGTCGTTGATGTAGAGGGTTTGCGTCGGGAACGCTATCTGGCCTCCGTGGCCGATGATGACGTCGCTGATTTTCAACAGAACGTCTTGCTTCACCTCCTGATAACGTACCCATTGGGTCGTTTTGGTAAAAGCGTAAACCATGATATCGAGCGATGATTGACTGAACGCCAGGAAATTCACAATCAGAGTTTGTTTGCCATCAATGTCCTCATGCTTTTCAAGCATTGAACGGATGTCTGAAACAATGGTCTGCATTTGAGTGACGTCCGCGTAACGAATGCCGATGGTCTCAGAAATACGCCGGTTGGTCATTCGCGAGGGATTTTCTACCGCGATGGTTGTAAACGTGGCATTGGGAACATAGAGAGGGCGCTTGTCAAACGTCCTGATCGTGGTGAGCCGCCATCCGATGTGTTCCACGGTACCCTCAATATTGCGATCCGGTGAGCGCACCCAGTCTCCGACCTTGAACGGTCGGTCCAGATGGATAATAAAACCGCCGAAAAAGTTAGCCAACAGATCCTTGGCCGCAAAACCCACAGCGATGCC
>JAGPVT010000057.1 GCA_018066865.1 Marinobacter sp.
CAGTCAATAATGCCCGGTTGCGGGTGCAGAACATTGTCGGCAAACAGGCTGAAAGCGAGCACGTCCAGCAGCACGATAGCTGCGATCGCAAGGGTGGCCCGGGGCACCGATGTTCTCGCCAGCCTTTGGCGAAGCAGGCAGATCAGCGCAGCACTGGTGAGGGTGGTCCACTGCACAAACAGTGACAGGAGCGCGAAATAGTTCCAGTCAATCCAGCCGTCGTTGGCCTGAACAATAGCCAGCACCAACACCAGCAGTTCGCTGGTGATCAACAGCATGAATACCGACCGCACCCGGCACAGATCCGGTACGAAGAATTCCTGTGTGCTGACCGCTTTGTCCCCTTGCAGGGGTGTCTCTTTTGTACGGGTCAGAATGCTATACTCCCGCCACGTTCTAATGTACCCAGTCCCCGCCAGATAATGCCGGGCTGCCAGCAGGAAAGATAGACCATGACGGATCAGAAAAAGCCTGACCAGGCCACAACCTCCGAAAAACCTTGGGGCGGACGCTTCAGCGAACCCACAGACGCTTTTGTGGAACGCTTCACGGCATCCGTAGGGTTTGATCAACGCCTGTATCACCACGACATCACCGGCTCCATTGCTCACGCGACCATGCTCGCCGAGGTTGGCGTTCTGACGGTGGATGAGCGCGATCTTATTATTGAAGGCCTGAACGGCGTAAAAGAAGACATTGAGGCAGGGCGCTTCGAATGGTCTGTGAGCCTTGAAGATGTCCACATGAACATCGAAGCCCGGTTAACGGATCGCATTGGCATCACGGGTAAGAAACTGCACACTGGTCGCAGCCGCAATGATCAGGTGGCCACGGATATCCGCCTGTACCTGCGTGATGAAATTGATGTGATTGCCGAGGAACTCCGGCGCCTGCGGTCCGGTTTGCTGGACCTGGCCGAACGCGAAGCAGAGACCATTATGCCTGGCTTCACTCACCTTCAGACGGCCCAGCCGGTTACTTTCGGGCACCACCTTCTGGCCTGGTATGAAATGCTGGTTCGTGATGCCGAGCGCCTGCAGGATTGCCGCAAACGGGTGAATGTGATGCCTCTTGGCGCCGCGGCGCTGGCCGGCACCACTTATCCGATCGACCGTGCCATGACCGCTCGGCTGCTGGGCTTTGACCGACCCTCGGAAAACTCGCTGGATTCGGTCAGTGACCGGGACTTCGCTATTGAGTTCTGCAGCTTCGCGGCTTTACTGATGACGCACATGTCCCGCTTCAGCGAAGAGCTGGTGTTGTGGGCTTCAGCACAGTTTGACTTTATTGATTTGCCCGATCGTTTTTGCACCGGCTCTTCGATCATGCCGCAGAAAAAAAACCCCGATGTACCTGAGCTTGTCCGGGGCAAAGCCGGACGGGTGACCGGCCATCTGATGTCCTTGCTCATGCTGATGAAAAGCCAGCCGCTGGCGTACAACAAGGACAATCAGGAAGACAAGGAACCTCTGTTCGACACGGTCGACACCATCAAAGGCTGCCTGAAAGCATACGCTGACATGGTGCCGGCTATTCGTGCCAAAGCCGACAACATGCGCGTAGCGGCCAAGCGCGGTTTCTCGACCGCGACGGATCTGGCGGATTATCTGGTCAAGAAAGGCATGCCGTTCCGTGACGCTCACGAAGTTGTGGGTAAGGCTGTGGCTTTCGGTGTGGCTGAGGAGCGAGACCTTTCTGATATGGCACTGGAAGAGCTGAAGCGCTTCTCTGACACCATCAGTGATGATGTGTTTGATGTGCTGACTCTGGAAGGATCGGTTCAGGCCCGTGACCACCTTGGTGGCACTGCGCCCGCTCAGGTGCGGGCGGCTGTGGCTCGTGCACGAAGTCTTCTCGGCTGAACCCGCCTTGGCCGGACTGGGAAAACCTTTTTCAAGGAGTCGCCTTGACCGCTCAAGCCCCACCGATTGTTCTGGATTTTGATGAGGGCATTGACCGCAAAACCCTGCACCACCTGCGGGACAGGTTTCTTGTGGTCAATCGCCAGCGCTGGGAGAGGGCGCACTCGTCGCTTACTTATCGGCAGCAGGTGGTGCTCGATATTTTGCCGTTGGTGTTTCACACCAACCACCCGGCTCTGCCCGGCTATCTGGACGCCGACTGCCCCTATGGCTTGAGCCATTACCGACCGGATCCTGCAACTATAAGTGCGGCAAGGCGTCTGGCACGCACCTTCAGCATTCGGGATGAAGGCCGGCGCCGGGCTGATCTGGAAGCACTGTTTCTGATGGGGAGTCCTGGCACCCTTGGGCATTCTGTCGCCAGTGACCTGGATGTCTGGCTGTGTCATCGGAATGACCTTCAGGAACCGGATATCCGGTGCCTTGAGCGCAAGGCTGCGAAGCTCACGGAATGGGCGTCTTCTTTTGGCATTGAACTGCATGTGTTTGTGTTCTCTGCGGCCGACTGGCGGCAAGGCCGACAGCACGCCGAGGTGAGTGGTGAAAACTGCGGCAGCGCCCAGCACTACCTGTTGCTGGATGAGTTTTACCGCACCGGGATCCATCTGGGTGGTTGCTACCCGCTTTGGTGGCTCATTCCCTCTGAACAGGAAGGCCGCTATCAGGAATGTGTAAGCAAGCTGGTGGACTACCGGTTTATTCGCGGCAACGAATACATTGATTTCGGCGCAGTACCGTTCATCCCGGCCAGTGAGTTTCTCGGCGCCGGTGTGTGGCAGCTCTATAAGGGTATTGATGCGCCCTGGAAGTCCATCCTGAAGCTGTTGCTTATCGAATGCTACGCGCAGACTCAAGATCAGCCGGTTTTGTCACGCGTTTTCAAACAGAGGGTATTCAGCGGCATCACCGATGTGGATGTTCTGGATCCGTATGTCATGTTATACCAGCGCCTTGAGCAGTGGCTGGTCGCAGCAGAAGCCGAGTCGAGGCTTGATCTGGTGCGCCGTAGTTTGTATGTCAAAGCGGGACTGCCACTGACCCGAATCGGGGTGGCAGACCAGCAGGGACCAGAGCCCTGGCGAGCGCGGCTTCTGAGGGAGCTTGTGGCCGGCTGGGGGTGGCCGGAAAAGCTCATTGAAGCGTTGGATAATCGTCAGCGCTGGCGGGCAGAAGAGGCTTCTTCATTGCGCCGCGTTGTGGTGTCGGAGCTCACTCACAGTTACCGGTTGCTGTCCAGATTGGCCCGTGATCACGGTGAACAGTCTGCGATCAGCGCAAACGACATTAATCTGCTGGGCCGCAAGCTCTACGCTGCGTTTCAGCGCAAGGCCGGCAAGATTGAGCAGATTAATCCGGGGCTGGCGCCTTCGCTGGCAGAGGAGAATCTGGCCTTTCACCATCAGTCGGAGCAGGGCGGCGCAGGAACAGGGTGGCTGTTGTACCGTGATCTGGAAGACCCGTCAGATGCTTTCTGGCAGCCCGTTATCCGGCGCTCCGGAAACCTCGCGGAACTGGTAGCCTGGTGCTACTACAATGGATTGCTGACTCGCTCTACTCGCCTCAATGTCCGTTCCGGGCAGGCCACCGCGTCCGTCAGTGAATTGCGGGAAATGCTGGATGCGTTTACGGGTTTTGTACCATTTCCTGTTTTGCCAGCCGAGCGGGAGGCTCTTGCCCGTGGCGTTCACCCTCTGCGCAATCTTCTTCTGGTTAATGTGGGTGTTGATCCGCAATCCCATCTTACAGAGCGTGGGCTGCACAAGCTCAGTGCCCGGCATGATTCGCTGGGGTTCAGTGGCGGGCGTGAGAATCTGGTTATTACCATTGATCAGATCACGTTTAACAGCTGGCATGAGGTCAGCCTTCAGCACTACGCTTCCGGTGATACCCTGATTCAGTGCCTGAAGAATGTCCTTGCTTCAGTTGCCCTCGCACCCCGCAACGTTCCCGATATTGAGGTGCACGGTCACAACCGGGGGCATGGCAGCGCTATCGCACGGAGAGTGCGGGAGCTGTTTGCCGATGTGTTGCGCCAGTTTTTTGCCGGAGGCGCCGGCCCACACCCTTTGCGTTACGTTATCGAAATGGGTCACCGGTACTTTCTGCTGGAGTTCAGTGGCACCGAGCCCGGTTTCATTGCTCTGGAAAGCCGGGCTGCCCTGATGGAGTGCCTTGCTCAGCCTCGGGACGTCTATCTGCCGGTGGTGTTTGATCGCCATGCACTGTTGGATGACCCGGCTCTGCGGGCGGCCTGCCAGGCCAGTGAGCCGGACAGCATTCAGGTGTTTTACGCTCTTCGGGGCGAGCGCGCGCAGATCCGGGTGATTGATGAGCGCGGTTCACTGTTCGGCTGGGATCAGCCGATTACCAGTCGCCGCCACCTGCTGACACCCCTGCGGCGCTTTCTGGAAAACCTGGTTGAGCGACGCACTCTGCGCAACAGCGAAGTGCCCGTGGCTCTGGCCGGAGTGCGGTGCTACGAATTGGTTGCAAACAACGGGCAATGGCGCCCGGAATATCGGCCGCAAGCCGATACCGGAGCCCCTTTGTCAGGGCTTGAAGTGCAAGCGGTGGGTGTTCAGGAAGGCGATAGCCGGGTTCGCTTTGATCTCTACTGTGGCGAGCAGGAATTTACGGTACTGCAATACGGTGACCAGCTGATTCCCGCGGTTGCTCATTATATCCACTCACTGCGCCAGAGCCGTGATCGCTATCCGGTTTACCTTACGGATGTGCACCTGCCCCATGACCTGGACCCAAGGGTGTATCAGCAGGATATACAGACCAGCCAGTATCTCTATTACCGGGCTTCTCTGGAGGATGCCCTGAACCGTGAGCTGGAAGCGTTTCGATAGCCCTTCGCCCTCGCCGTGCGGGCCACGGGTCAGGTATACTTTGGTCATTATTAACTCAGGGGTGCCAACTATGCGCGCGTGGACACTGCCGATCGCGATTCTGGTTGTGGCGGCCACACTCGGTGGCTGCGGCCAGAAAGGGCCTTTATACCGGGAGAACCCGGAAACGTCAGCCGGCCAATACCAGACTCCGCTACACGATCGGGAACCTAATGGATCATTTTAACTACCGCGACGGCGAACTTTACGCCGAAGATGTGCCTGTCTCTGCCATTGCCGAACGCTTTGGTACGCCGGCTTATGTATACTCCCGGGCCACTCTGGAACGTCATTACAAATCCTACGATGAAACTCTGAAAGAGCGCGAGCTTCTCGTTTGCTATGCCGTCAAAGCCAACAGTAATCTTGCCGTGCTGAATGTGCTGGCGCGTCTGGGTGCCGGTTTTGACATTGTATCCGCCGGAGAGCTGGAGCGCGTGCTGCGCGCTGGTGGCGACGCTGCCAAGGTGGTTTTTTCCGGTGTCGGCAAACAGGAATGGGAAATGCGCCAGGCTCTGGAAGCGGGTGTTCGCTGTTTTAACGTGGAATCCGACACCGAGCTGGATCGGCTAAATGCGGTGGCCGGCGAGCTGGGCGTCAAAGCTCCGGTCTCGCTGCGTGTGAACCCGGACGTCGATGCCGGTACGCATCCATACATCTCCACGGGGCTGAAAGAGAACAAGTTCGGCATCGATATCGCAGAAGCATCGGCTGTTTACGCCCGGGCTGCGACATTGCCAAACCTGGACATCAAAGGCGTGGATTGCCATATTGGCTCGCAGCTTACATCGATTTCTCCATTCATGGACGCCCTCGACCGCGTATTGGAGCTGGTTGATGCCCTGGCCCAAAGCGGCATTCATATCCGGCACCTGGATATGGGCGGTGGCCTGGGCGTTACCTACAACGACGAACAGCCGCCTGAGCCGTCCGAGTACGTTCGGGCTCTGGATGAGCGCATTGGTGACCGCAAACTGGCGCTGATATTGGAGCCGGGTCGCTCAATTGCGGCTAATGCCGGCATACTGCTTACCCGGGTCGAGTTCCTGAAGTGCACGGAACACCGCAACTTCGCGATTATTGATGCCGCCATGAACGATCTGATCCGACCTGCGCTTTACAGCGCCTGGCAAGCTATTGTGCCAGCACAGCCTCATCAGGACGTTGAAGAAAAGATCTGGGATCTGGTTGGCCCTGTCTGTGAAACCGGGGATTTTCTCGGTAAAGACCGGCCTCTCCGGCTCCGGGCAGGCGATCTCCTTGCTGTGCGTTCTGCCGGCGCCTATGGCTTCGTTATGAGTTCCAATTACAACACCCGCAATCGTCCGCCGGAATTGATGGTCGATGGTGAGCAGGTGCATATTGTTCGTCGTCGCGAGACCGTTGAGGATCAGCTTGCGCCAGAAAGCTGCCTGCCGGAATGAGCGGAGAGCAGGAGATGATCCAGCATCGCCGAAACCAGGGCCCGCTGCTCCGGTTCAGTAAAATGCACGGCTTGGGCAACGACTTTATGGTGGTGGATGCCATCAGTCAGCCTTTTCGGCTGGGCCCTGAGTTGATCCGGGAACTGGCCGACAGGAATTTTGGTGTCGGTTTCGATCAGCTGCTGGTTGTAGAGCCCCCCGGTTTGCCGGATGTGGATTTCCGTTATCGCATTTTCAATGCTGACGGTTCCGAGGTGGAGCAGTGCGGCAATGGAGCCAGGTGTTTCGCGAAGTTTGTCCGTGATCAGCGGTTGACCAACAAAAAGAAGGTTCGGGTCCAGACCGCCGCAGGAGTGATTGAGCTGCGGGTAGGCAAAGACGGCATGGTGATGGTCAACATGGGTGTGCCGGAACTGAACCCGGTGGCTATTCCCTTTGACGCCGAACAACGCAAAAACGTGTACACCCTGGAAACGGGCGCCGGAGTGATTGAGCTCAGCGCTGTTTCCATGGGTAACCCTCACGCGGTTATTCTGGTTGATGATGTGGATACAGCGCCGGTTGCAGAGCTGGGGCCGCTTCTTGAAAGCCATCCCCGGTTCCCGTCCAGGGCCAATATCGGTTTTTTGCAGATAGTCAGCCGCGGCCATGCACGCCTCAGAGTCTATGAACGTGGTTCGGGTGAAACCTTGGCGTGTGGCAGCGGCGCCTGTGCCGCCGTGGTGGCCGGGTGTCTGCGAGGCTTGCTCGATAAGCGCGTAGAGGTGGATTTGCGCGGGGGGCGGCTGGTCATTGAATGGCAGGGTGAGGGGACGCCTGTTATGATGGAAGGGCCCGCCACAAGTGTATTTGAAGGGCAGTTGCGACTGCCCGGTGAGCCAGGTGATAACCGGCGCCGAAAGCCCAACCGCCCACACAAACAACGGATCTGAAAACCAGGAGAGCACGATGACAGACCAAACGGCCCAAGAGAAGGCCGGTGAGCTCACCCGGGAAGACGTGGCTGAGTACCTGAGAGCCAATCCGGATTTTTTTATTGATCAGGATGATCTTCTGCGCAGCCTGACCCTTCCACATGACAGCGGTCGGGCAATCTCTCTGGTTGAACGCCAGGTGCATCTGTTCCGTGAGCAGCGGGACACATTGCGACACGAAATGGCGGAGCTGGTTTCTATCGCCCGTCACAATGATCGCCTGTTTGAAAAAAGCAAACGTTTGCTGATGCAGGTGATTGAAGCCCGCAATCTTGTTGATATGGCATCCACCATTGATGACAGCATTCGTGGTGACTTCGGGCTGGACGCCGCATCGGTGATCCTGTTTACCGACGCGGAAGTGCCGGGCAGCTCTCAGGGCGCGCTTCATGTTGTGAGTCCGGCGGAGGCCCGGAATCGTCTTGGCAACTTGCTGGAAGGCAGCAAGGCGGTGTGTGGTCAGTTCCGGGAGAGTGAGCGTGAATTTCTGTTTCCGGATCGGGATGAGCCCATTGCATCGGTTGCTCTGGTGCCTTTACGTCACGACGATCTGGTGGGGGTTTTCGCCGTTGGCAGTTGCCAGCCAGGCTATTTTGACCAGAGTATGGGCTCGCTGTTCCTCAGTTATATCAGTGACACCCTCAGTCGGCTTCTGCCACCCATGGTTCAGCGCCATACCGCCACCCCACCGGTAACCGACCTAGCGACGGAGTCCCGCTAGAGTGACCGCTGTACCCGTAACGGCTCAATTACCCGACGAGCTGAGCGGGTACATGCGTGATTTTATCCAGCACCTTGCATCTGAAAAACGCCATTCTCCCCGAACCTGTGACAGCTACCAACGTGACCTGAATCGGCTTGCCGCCTGGCTTCTCGAACAGGACAACACGCAATGGCGGTCCGTCAGCGGTTATGATCTGCGCCGCTACGTAGCCAACCTCAGCCGCCAGGGACTCAGCGGGCGCAGCATTGCCCGCCATTTGTCAGCCATAAGGCGGTTTTACCAGTATTTGTTGCGGGAGCGGCTGGCCACGGACAATCCGGCTTTGGATATCCGGGCTCCAAAGAGCGGCAGACGCCTTCCTGCAGTAGCCGACGTGGATCAGCTTAACTATCTTCTTGATGCCTCGCCTGATGACCCACTGGAAGTGCGCGACCGGTGCATGTTTGAACTTATGTATTCTTCTGGCTTGCGTCTGGCTGAGCTGGCCAGCCTGGATGTCGACGCTGTTGACTGCCAAGGCGGCGAGGCTCGGGTGGTGGGTAAAGGCAGTAAAACACGACTACTGCCGGTAGGCCGGAAGGCGCTGGAGGCGATAGCCCAGTGGGTGCCCATCCGCGCCGGGCTGGCTCCCGAGGCAGAAAAAGCGCTGTTTGTAAGCCGTCGTGGCGATCGCCTGAGCCATCGCAGTATCCAGGCCCGTCTGAGCCGGTGGGGAGTAGTCAAAGGCGCTGACCAGAAGCTCCACCCGCACATGCTGCGGCACTCATTTGCCAGCCACATGCTTGAAGCCAGCGGAGATTTGCGTGCGGTACAGGAATTGCTGGGCCATGCGGACATAGCCACCACGCAGATCTATACTCATCTTGATTTCCAGCATTTGGCTCGAGTGTATGATCAGAGCCACCCCAGAGCGCGCCGACGCCATTCGCGCAACCACGACGACCAGAACTCCGGACAGGAAGGAAACAACTGATGTCATCGGATCAATCCTGGAAAGAAAAGTATTTCCAGGGGCTTGAGGTTGCAGAACACCGGGAGGGGCATTGGAAGGCTGAGCGCAATACGCTTGAACGCATGCTTGTGCGCACCTGTCTCGCATCCGAAGGTCAGGCGCCCGATCTTGATCGTCTGCTTGCCCGTGTTCGATCCGACTTGCGCAAGAACAAGGTTGATGTGGATAGCTGGAAAGAGCTGCAGGAACAGATCGACCGCCAGGTCGCGCTGTTGGATGATGTGCCTGCCCGGAAGGGCGGTAATCGGCCTGCACTCGCTGCTGAAACTGTTTCTGAGCCGAAGCCTGTGGCCGAGGCGAGGCATGAGATGGAACTCCCGGATGATGCGTCCGAGGCCGGAAACCAGGGCCAGCGGCTTCGAATTGCCCGGCGTGTTGGTCATCTGTTGGGTCAGCTGCTCAGTCAGGTCTCTCTGGAGCCCGAGGCAGAGAAGAGAGCGAGAAATCTGCAAAGAGCACTGCTGTCCAGCGATAACTGGGACGAGCTGCGGGATGGGCTGAATCAGGTTGCGGATCTTATTGTCGCCGCCGTTTCTCGAAGCCAGAGAGAGTTTGATGCCTTTCTCAAACGCCTTGATGAGCGTCTTGAGGCGCTGCAAAGACATTTTTCTGCGCAATCATCCGCGCAGTCAGGCCGGCAGGCGGCCGCCGAAACGCTTGATCGCAACATCCGTAAAGAGATAGAGCTCGTTGGCCGGCACGTCGAAGCGAGTGATGATCTTCAGGATCTGAAGCAGTCCGTCACTCTCCACCTGGAGTCTATCGGCCAAGCGGTTGGCTGTTTTCGGGTAGAGGAAACGGAGCGGGAAAAAATGCTCTCCGAGCAGTTGCGGGCCGTGCAGGAAAAAGTGGCGATTATGGAGGTGCATTCAGAACGGATGCAGAGGCAAGTACGCAAGGAGCGTGAGCGGGCTGTGACAGACCTCCTTACACAGTTGCCCAATCGGGAAGCCTGGCAGGAACGTTTGTCTTTTGAATTCAATCGCTGGAAGCGCTACCAGTACCCATTGACCGTGGGCGTTATGGATATAGACCTTTTCAAACGGGTAAACGATTCATATGGCCACAAAGCCGGTGACAGAGTGCTTCAGCTGGTGGCAAGAGAGATCAGGAACCAGTTGCGTAACACCGATTTTGCGGCCCGCTTTGGTGGTGAGGAGTTCGCTCTGCTGTTTCCGGAGACCCTGCCAGATGACGCATTGATCGTGATGAATAAACTCCGGGCCCATATCAGTGCGCTACCGTTTCATTTCGGAGGTAACCCTGTAACGATTACCTTCTCTGCAGGCCTGGTGGGGTTTGCCCCGGGCGATACCGAAGAAACTGTCTTTGACCGTGCGGATCGTGCGCTTTATTCCGCCAAGGATGCTGGCCGCAACTGTGTCAGGATCAGCCAGGTGCCAGGTTAGTGCGGGCCCTCTGAACGCAGCGGCAACGGTGCCTTAATGTCGCATTATGGCATTCAGTTCGTCGATAACCTCCGCCCAGTCACTGTCATCTTCCAGGCCCTCCTCAAGAAACTGAGACTGGCTTTCAGACCAGAAAGGCGCATCTTGCAGGGCGATTTCATGGGGCAAGGGAGAATAGCGGGTGGTAAACGCTTCGATGCTTTTCTCGTCAGATGCCAGTCCAAGCTGATCAAAAAGAGTGCTCAGATTGTGTTTGCTTGTGTCCATGGAGAGGTTCCGCCGCTTAACGATTGCTTGAATGAAATTTCGCACATTTACAGGTATTGTTTCCTGAAATGTAGTGCAACCTCTGAGGATATCCAGTGAAGGCCACCCTTCTGTTTGTTTCTTGTTGGCTGTTGCTGGTTTTTCAATCCATGGCGCTGGCAGACCCGCCCCAGGCATCACCTGCACCGGTTCTGGGTAGCAAGGATCTGAATTGGGTCAGTGAACAGGATAGTCTCAGGATTGGCGTGCGTGCGGATCAGGTGCCCCTGGTTTTCGATACCGGAAATGGACACCTTGCCGGCACCTATATTGACTATCTGGCACGGCTTTCCAGCAAGTTGGGCTTGCCGATAGAGCCGGTCGTCATCAGCAGAGACGCCTATGCGGAGCCGGTACCCGACGAACCGGCAATCGATGCGCTTCTGACAACGAGAGTGCCGGGCACACCGGTGCCTGATGGAAAACGTTTTACCAGCCCTTTGATGTCACTTACCTATGGCCTGTTCGTCAGTGCAGGTGACGCCGCAATCCGCTCTCTCGCCGACCTGGAGGATGGCCGCATAGCCGTGATTGACGGCGATCCCAACCAATACACCATGCTTGATTCTGTAGAGAGTTTTACCCCGGTGCCTGTTCAAAGCCTGGGCGAAGCTGTCAGTCAGGTGTTGTCCGGCCAGGCCGACGCCTTTCTTGGCCCGGTACCCGTGGTGTCGGATTATCTTCAGTCCGCGATGATCAATGGTATTGGCCTGTCCGTTTTACTCGATCAGAAGTCGGTGGACGTTGTCTTTCAGGTGGATGAGCGTAACGGCCCGCTGTTTCGCGTTCTGAATCAGACGGTAGAAGCGATCAGCCATAATGAGCATCGGGTTATAAGGCAGTCTTGGCTGCAGGTGGATCTGTCTGAACTGGAGCAGAGTGGGGTAGAGCTCTCGGCTTCCGATGTCGATTGGCTCAGGCGCCACCCGGCATTGAAGGTAGCCTATCGGTCTGACTGGCCACCGTTTGAGTACGCTCAGGATGGTCGCGCCACCGGGCTTGTGCCAGATCTTGTTGCACGCCTGGAAAATCAGCTGGGCACACGTTTTGAAGAACGGATTCTGGAAAGTCGAGTGGTTGCAGAGCAGGCACTTGTTTCCGGAGAAGTGGATATTCTTCCTGGCTTGTCTCGCACACCGCGAACAGAAGAGTCGTTTCTGTTCACCCGGGCCTACGTGAGCGTACCAATTGCTCTGGCTATCCGGGATGACGGGCGTTTTATCGGGGATCTGCGGGAACTGCGCAGTGAGCGAGTGGGGGTGGTCAACCGCCATGCGGCACATGATTACCTGCTTATCAATCACCCGAATCTGAATCTTTATCCGATGGCAACGGTGGAGGCCGGGTTGCTGGCGCTCTCCAATGGCGATCTTGATGTGATGGTTACCCACATTCCGGCGGTCAGCTATACGGTTGCCAGGCTGGGCCTGTCGAACCTGAGGATCACCAGTATCACACCCTACCAGTACGATCTCCGGCTTGCGGTGCGCAAAGACAGCCCGGAGCTACATCGTATTCTGAACAAAGCCCTGGGTAGCCTTAAACCGGCTGAAACCGAGGCTATATACAACCGGTGGATCCATCTCGATATTGAGCAGGAAGCCGATTACACTGTGGTTCGCCGGGTTGTGCTTATCGCTATTGTGGTGGTGCTTATCTTTCTTTACTGGAACCGCAAGCTGTCGCGGGAGGTGGACGAGCGCATTCGCTCTGAAAATGCGCTGCGCCGGAGTGAAGATGAGCTACGGGCTGCCAAGCTGGAGGCGGAACGTCTGGCCCGGGAGGCGGAGACGGCAAGCCGGACCAAAAGTGAGTTCCTGGCCAATATGTCCCATGAGATCCGGACCCCCATGAATGCGGTGATCGGCTACTCGGATCTGCTGAGTAACAGTGTTACCGACCCTCAGCAACGCAACTATCTGGATGCCATCCGGGCAGGCAGCCGCAGCCTGCTGATGCTGATTAACGACATTCTTGATCTCTCACGTATTGAAGCCGGGAAAATGCGGCTGGACTACTCACCGGTATCCGTACGCCGGCTTCTTGATGATGTTCGCCATATTTTTGATTTGCGTGCCCGGGAACAGGGCATCACGCTGGAGGTGAGCGTTGGTCCAGACATGCCTGTTACCATGATGCTTGATGAAACCCGCTTCCGCCAGGTGCTGTTCAACCTTGTTGGTAACGCCATAAAGTTCACCCATGAGGGCGGGGTGGCCGTGCGGGCAACGGTCCGGGCGGTCAAGGATAAAACCGGAAAGAACCCGGAACACCAGACCTACCGGCTCACGGTCAAGGTAACGGATTCCGGTATTGGAATCCCTTCCGATCAGCGCGACCGGATCTTTGACGCGTTCGAGCAACAGGAAGGGCAGAATACCCGCCGCTACGGAGGCACTGGCCTGGGGCTCGCTATCAGCCGCAAGCTGGCCCAGATGATGGGCGGGGAGCTGGAGGTGGAAAGCGAACCGGGGAATGGATCTGTGTTTACGCTTACCTTGCCCCAGGTTGAAGCAACCGGCGAACAGGCGGAAGACGAAGGTGAGACCAAGGAGTCCGAACGATTGCTGGCGCAGACACTGAGTATGCAGGAGCGGGGCTGGCTGAGAGAGCAACTGACGGCAGACTTTGGCAATGAATGGGAAACCGTGCGCGAAAGCGGTGATCCGGAAGAGATGAGAGAGTTTGCGCTCCGGGTTCTGGAGTGGGGTCAGCGCTATCGCTCCCGGTCAGTAACCAGCTTCGGGGAAAAATTGCTGGCAGATGTAGAAGCGTTCAATCTTGATGCCGTCATCAGTGCGCTTGAAGCGTTTCCAAAACTGCTGGGGCGAGAGAACTAATTCAACCTGCCGGCGCGGTACATGGCAGTCTTACAGGCAGTCGAACTGAGAGCGGCGATCAAAGGCGACAGAGACCATATCGTAGCCGGAATCAGACAGGCTACGAACCAGTTCGCGGTCTTTCAGCAAAGCCATGCAGACTTTGTGAACGCTGGCCTGGAGTTGTTCTGATGCTGGCTGAGCAGCGGCAAGGCGGAAGTCCACGATCAGGTACTTGCGCTCGATCGCAGCAGAAACCGGAATATCTTCACGCTCAACGCTTTCATAGCCGATGTAGGTTGCGTGATCCTGAGTGAATACCCGGCTCATCACGAGATCCAGATTTTCCGCCTGAACGGCTGGCGCAGAAAACAGCGTTACCAAGGCCGCAGTACGGATCAGATTCTGAATGTTCATGGTGTCAGCTCCCCCGAGAGGTATCAGGATCGAGTGTAACGGAATGTAATGTTTGGTTACGATTGATTATTGCAAAGACTGTTGTTAATTACGCGGGGTCTGGCTAATTTTTTTCAATTGTTTGCAGTTTGCATACATTTGGCTGCAGGGTTCTGTTTGAATGGGGCTCCCTTGGCGTTGATCTATCAACTATTATGAAACGGAAACCGATGGCAGGAGAATTGCCCATGTATCAGCTCGTATTCAAGGGCGAGTGTGCCCCAGGCGTTGATATAGCGACGGCACGCAGCAATGCCCGTTCGCTTTTCAAAGCCAGTGTTGAGCAGGTAGAGCGCATGTTCAGCGGTAGCCCGGTGGTCATCCGGAACAAGCTGGACGAAGAGCAGGCGGAAAAGTATCGAGCGGTACTGACGAAACATGGCATGGTTGCCTATGTTCAGCCCATGCCCGGAAGCCAGCCGCAGGCAACGCGAGCACCGGCTGCTCGGCCGGCCAGCACCACACAAGAGCCCGCGAAAATCGTTTCCCATCCGGCCAGCTCCCGGCCCGGTACCGGCACTTCCGGTGTGGAGCCGGGCGATCGCCTACCAGTAGCCGGTGACAAAGTTGATGACATACTCGCGGGATCAGCGCTCGGGCTGGACCCTGTCGGTGTAATCCTGGTGGAGCCGGAAGAGGTAGAGCCGCCGATGTTCCAGCACCAGGAAGACTGGACCCTGGCGCCGGCTGGCAGTGACATCAGTGTTGAGCGGGATCTGCCTCCGCCCATTGTGCCGGATGTTTCACACCTGTCGTTGGTAGACGACGAGCCAGACAACAAGTGAGCATGGGATTTATGGGGTCTGCCAGGTTTTGAAACGATCATCGGTATTGCCCCTCGTCTGTTTGGTTTTAGCTCTCTTTATATCGCTTCCGGCTACAGCGGCTGACAGCGTCGCCGAGCGTCCCCGGGTTGGCCTTGTGCTCAGTGGCGGCGGCGCCAAAGGCATGGCGCATGTGGGCGTGCTTCGGGTGCTGGAAGAAATGCGTATTCCGGTGGATATAGTGGTGGGAACCAGCGCAGGCTCAGCGGTGGGTGCACTCTATGCCTCTGGCATGTCGGTAGCTGAAATCGAACAACGCTTTATCAAGTTGGACTGGTTGTCGAGCTTTCGGGATGACCCCGGTCGGGCTTACAAGCCGGTTCGCAGGAAGCAGGTAGACTGGCGATTTCCCGTTACGCCGGGGCTTGGTGTCAGCTCCGATGGCCTGCATCTGGGTGCCGGCATTATCGCTGGCCAGAATCTTGGTTTTATCCTCAACGAGCTGACCCATAGCGTTGCCCTGGTTGAAGATTTCGATCGCTTACCCATTCCCTTTCGCGCTGTTGCAACCGACCTGGAAACCGGTGATATGGTGGTGCTCGGCAGTGGCAATCTTGCTACGGCCGTACGCGCAAGTATGAGCATCCCCGGTGTGTACGCTCCGGTCAGCCTTAATGGCCGATTGCTGGTGGACGGCGGCATTGCGAACAACCTGCCGGTCAGTGTCGCCCGTGAAATGGGAGCCGACATCATTATTGCGGTTGATATTACCGACGAATTGATGGGGCCGGATCAGCTGCGAGAAGCCTTCTCCGTATTCGGCCAGTTGACCACCATCATGACCCGGCGCAACGCAGATCAGCAGCTCAAGTTGTTGGGCGAAAAAGACGTGCTCATCCGGCCAGATCTGGAAGGCTACGGCTCGGCAGACTTCTTTAACGCCCCGGTACTGTTTGAATTGGGTGCCAGCGGCGCCCGAGCGCATGCGGTGGAACTCAACCCTCTGGCCGCATCAAACGAGGCCTGGCATGCATACCGGTCGCGACTGGCCTCTGTCAGCCATAGCGCGGGGCTGATCGCGGGCATTGTGATTGAGCATGATCGCCGTCTTGGCAGGGAGTTTCTCCGTGAGCGAATACGGCAGAAAATCGGCGAACCGTTGGATGTGGGTGCGCTGGAATCAGATCTGAAACGCATATACGGGCTGGGTTATTACGAAACCGTGTCTTACTCCCAGTCACCATCACCAGATGGGACGCTGTTGATCATAAAAGTTCAGGAGAAAAGCTGGGGGCCCAATTACCTGTCATTTGGTCTGAACTATGAGGACAACTTTGACGGTGATACCCGCTTTAATCTTGCTGCCTCCCTGCGAATGACCGAACTGAATGAACTCGGGGCCGAGTGGCAGACGGGAGCACAGCTTGGTACGGAGCCGCACATCAGAACCCAATGGTACCAGCCGCTCGATTATGGCTATGAGCGTTTTTTGCTGGTGGGTGCTGAGTATTCCCGCGACACAGTCAGCGTATATGACTCTGGAGGCGAGCGTGTTGCAGAGCTGGACGTGGCACTCAGTCAAGCAGATCTTGGTCTGGGAATGGAACTCGGTGCCAACGCCGAGGCCAGCTTCACCTACGCCCGCGGGTATGCTTCCGTGGACAAGCAGATTGGTGCAGCAGTCGCGCCCGAAGACGCGCTTCACCAAGGCAATGTCAGCCTTCAGCTGATGCACGATTCTCTCGACGATGCGTTCTTCCCACGAGAAGGAGCGTTTGCTGGAATCCGTGGCCGCCTGGAACGTGAAGATCTGGGGTCCGACCGGCATTTCGACTCGATAACGGGTATGGCGCTTGGTACGGGAAGCTGGAAAGGGTTTACCCTGACAGGACTGCTCTATGCTCATACGGTGACCCGCGGGAATGCGGGAATTGAAAATGCGGTGCGTCTCGGTGGTTTCCGTCGATTATCCGCGTACGCTCCTGGACAGATTACGGGCGACAGCGCGGCTATGGCGTCTGTTTATGCCCGGCAGACGTTCGGAGGCCCGATTACGCCCTGGTTTGCAGGAATGGGCCTGGAGACAGGAAACGCCTGGGAGTCGCTCAGTGATGCCGGGTGGAATAGCTCGGTGAAATCCTGGAGTGTCTTTGCGGGTGTGGACACCTTCCTGGGCCCGGTGCAGGTAGCAACGGCTTACAGCAATAGAGACAGCTGGGCTGCTTACCTGAATATTGGTTTTTCGTTTACCCAGATCTTCTATTAAGGAAGCCCTGCAAGGGTTTCTGTGCCTGAAGCAGCTTTCCATTTGCTGGTACAGCTGTTCCAGCCGCTCCAGATCCTCCGGTTGCCATTGTTTGGCGAGCTTGCAGCCGGTGTGGGCCAGGTACAATTCCCCCGTTTCGGAGCCAGCACCCGTGATCTGGTTACAGCAAAGGCGCGAGCAAGCGAACCGCCCGGCAGGTCAACCGGAACAGAATAGAACGACCCTCGTAGTCCTGCTTGGTCATCTTGCGGCAATGAGTGAGATCTTCTGTGAGCATGGAGTCCACGTCGGAAACAAAGGATTCGGAGGTATTGATTGCCATGATCTCGAAGTTTAGGCGCATGGAGCGGTTGTCGAGATTAGCGGTACCCACAGCTGCGTAGTGCGAGTCTACCAGGACAACCTTCTGGTGCATAAAGCCGGGTTGATACTGATAGATACCAATGCCCGCCTGATTGGCCTGAACCAGATAGGAATAGGTAGCAAGGCGAACAAGCTGGCTATCCGATTTTTCCGGGATGATGATTCGCACATCGATTCCCCGAAGGGCAGCGAGCTGCAAGGCATTCACGATCTGGAAGTCCGGAACAAAATACGGAGATGCGATCCAGATGCGAGACTGTGCGTTATTAATGCAGTTCAGGAAAAACAGCGCGCAGGTTTCCCATGTGTCGGCAGGGCCGGTGGGAAGCACGAGAACCCGTTCATCTCCCGGCATTTTACCTTCTGGCGCCCAGTCCAGATCGGGGAATTCGTTGCTGGCCCAGTTCCAGTCTTCCAGCCAGGCAAGCTGGAGCCCCGTAACGGCAGGGCCTTCAATCCGACAGTGAGTGTCTCGCCAAGGCTCTTGGTCTATCACGGTGCCCAAGTACTCATCGCCCAGGTTGATACCTCCGACAAAACCAACCTTGCCGTCACAGACCAGAAGCTTCCGGTGGTTACGGAAATTTATCTGAAACCGGCGACGCCGGATGTTGCCATTGCCAAAAGAGGCAACCCGGGCGCCAGCTTTCGCCAGCTCTGTCAGGTAGGCGCGGGGTAGCCCGACGCTGCCTATATCATCGTACAGGAACCAGACCTGCACACCTTCTGAGAGCTTATGTTCAAGAATGCTCTTGATGCGCTGGCCAATCTTGTCTGAACGCACAATGTAGAATTCAAGAAGAATATAAGAAGTTGCCTTCTCCATGGCCGAGATCAGAGCCTCGAAAGTCGCCTCGCCATCGCGTAGCAGTTCGCACTGGTTACCTTCGGTAAAGGGTTGTCGCCCAAGCTTGCAAAGAACCTGTAGTTGCTTGTCGAGATGCTCCTGCTCCGGAGTGGAGAGAGACGTTTTCTGCTGTTCAAAGCGGTCAAGCAGTTCAGAGAGTGACTGATCTCCCATGCGGCGGGCTTTGACATACCCACCGAAGCGCGAGCGGCCAAAAACAAGAAACAATGGCACGGTTATGTAGGGCAGGCCCAGAAGTCCGACAATCCAGGCGATAGCGCCCTGAGTGTTCCGGTAGGTCAGCAAAATACGATAAATACAGGCAGCAGAACCCAGATAAAGCAGGCTGACGGCGATGGCCAGTAATGAGGTGTCAGGCATCATTGATCGGGTTCCCGGGTGATGAGGTGCTGGGCGCGGTACTGAGCCGGTGCAATACCCGTCCAGCGCTTGAAAGCCCGACTGAACGCGCTCAGCTCAGAGAATCCCAGAAGAAAGGCGATTTCCCCCAGAGCATAGTGATCAGAAGCTACGTAGCGCAGGGCTTTGTCTTTCCGCACCTGCTCCACCAGTTCATGAAACCCCAGCCCTTCTTTTTTAAGCCTCCGATAGAGAGTCTGACGGCTCATGTGGCACTGCCGGGCCAGGGTGTCTGCATCAATCTTGTCGGTCGACATTTGCCGCGATATCAGTTTGCGGATTTTGCGGCCGAATGAGCGCCGGGTTTGCAGCCGTGCCAGTAGTCCATTGACCTGTCGAAGGACGGCTGAATACACATAAGGGTTGCGGTGGGGAATCGGGTGGCTCAGGTGGCGGCTGCTGAAAGCCAGCCGGGTTGCTGATGCCCCGAAAGTGACAGGACCTTTTAACAGCTTTTCATATTTGTCTGCGTAATCCGGGCGGGGGTGAGCAATTTCTGCCCATTCGGCCTGAATTCCGGAACAAATGAAATGTCGGGTACGGCACAGAGCTGCAGCCAGAGTACGATCCATATCCTGACGGCAGTAATGCTCTGGTGAATCCGCCTGCCAGGTCAGAATGGCAAGATTGCCGGTCTGCTCGAAGCTTAGAGTTACCGATTCGTTGATCAGCCTGTGCAGGCGCACATACTGGGTTACCGCTTCGCCCAGAGTGTCGCAATTAAAGAAGACATGCCCAACCAGCCCCATGCGTTCCGGGTCGATAATCTGCCCGGCATTCAGCCCTATGGCCGGGTCCCCGGTGACTTTTTCGGCGTGTTCCCAAAGTTTGTAGTGCGCCTGAGCAGGTACGCGCCTGTCAGGATCCTCCAGCGCAGACATATCCAGGCCGATGAGCTGTTCTACTCGACAGCTGTCCAGAACCCCCTGTCGATCCAGGTAATGAACCAGTGCCAGAGTGCTGGAGGCGGCAACGAAGAGTGTCGTTGTGGTGTCCTTGGGCGCAGTGGTCACATTAACCGTCTCATTAACGGGTTGTCATGGATGCTGATACAAAATGTCAAGCGAGTGGGACAGTCTGTCAACGGGTTTTGCCTCCTTCAACGATAGTATCTAATCATCGGAGTAAAGTAATTGAAAGGCCAGTCAGGAGGCTTTTATGGAACACGAAATTTTTGTACCCCGTACCGAACGTGAGCGTGAAAATGTTGTGGCACTTGCTGAGTACCTGAGCGACATGTATTGCTGCTAAGTATTCAAATGCAACATTCATAACCTTCAGACCGGGCTATGCCCGGTCTTTTTTTGCCTCAAGAAAGCCCTAATCTTCCCTCGCTCCACTTGCTCGTGTTACTGGCAGTGTTACTGTATCGGCATTCAAACAATACTACCCCTGACGGAGATTGCTTGCCTATGAGCGTTAAACTGAACCACAGAATTACCGGAGAAGGCTCCCCCGTGATCCTGTTGCACGGCGTGTTCGGGTCTCTCGAGAATCTCGGCGGTATTGCCCGGAAATTGCACGGCGAGTGGCAGGTCCATGCTCTGGATCAACGTAACCATGGCAGTTCTCCCCATACCGACACCATGGATTACCCCTCCATGGCAGCGGATGTGGTTGCGTATATGGATGAGCAGGGAATCGACAAGGCCTGCCTGCTGGGGCATTCGATGGGCGGAAAAGTCGCCATGCAGGTTGCCTTGCAGGCGCCGGAGCGCGTCGAGAAACTGATTGTGGCAGACATTTCGCCCGTGTCTTACAAGGCTGGCCATGATGCCATCCTCGACGGATTGAAGCAGATCGACTTGAGCAATGCGCGCTCGCGCAGGGATGCCGATGTGCAGTTGGCCCAGTTTGTGGAGATGGCTGCTACTCGGCAGTTTTTGCTTATGAACCTTGAGCGCATCCCGAAGGAGGAGCAGGCCAGTGATGGAGCGGTGTATCGGTGGCGCTTGAACCTGCGTGCGATCGAAGCCTGCTACGCTAATTTGGCCAAGGCGCCGGAATCAGGTGCCCCCTATAACGGCCCTGTTCTGTTTTTGAAAGGTGCCGATTCGGCTTATATTCAGGAAAAGCACCGGGATGAAATCTACCGGCTGTTTCCGCACGCTCAGTTAAGTGTTATTGAGGGCACCGGACATTGGCTGCACGTTGAGAAAATGGACGCGTTTGTAGCGCTTTGCCGGCGGTTTCTGGAAGGTCGTGATGCAGACTGAACACCGGTAACAAGGAACGGATAACGAGCAGGCTTAGTGTATGAAGTGGTTAATGGCAGGCTTACTGGTTTTGCTCCTCTTGCTGGGCGGGTTTCTGCTGGCGCCGTCACCTATCGACGCCCAGGCATGGCAGCCACCGGTACCTGAACCCATGACGGGCTTGCTGGCACCGAATGAACAACTGCACGATGCGGAGTTGTTGGCACTGGGGCAGGTCTATGGGCCTGAAGATACAACCGTTAACTCGGACGGCGTGGTTTTTGCGGGAACCCAGGACGGGTACATCGTGCGCGTGTTTCCGGACGGTCGAGTTGAAAACTGGCTTTCCACAGAAGGCCGCCCCCTTGGGATGGTGTTTGATCAAGAAGGAAATCTGATTGTTGCCGATGCCTGGAAAGGGCTTCTCTCCATCGCGCCGGATGGCGAGATCACGGTGCTTACCCGTGAGGCTGAAGGCGTGCCCTTCCGGTTTACCGACGACGTTGATATTGCCGCCGATGGCCGGATCTATTTCACCGATGCCAGCTCGCGCTTCTACCAACCGGACTACCAGCTCGACCTGTTGGAAATGAGACCCCATGGCCGGCTCTTGCGTTACTCTCCAAAAACCGGCGAAACCGAGGTCTTGTTGGGAGACATGCACTTTGCCAACGGCGTTGCCGTGGCGCCAGGCGATGATTATGTGCTGGTGAACGAAACCTGGAAGTACCGCATTCTGCGTTACTGGATCAAAGGCCCCCAAGCCGGCCAGTCGGAGGTGTTTGCGGATAACCTGCCGGGGTTCAACGATAACCTTGCGGTGGACGAGCAAGGCCGGTTCTGGGTGGCTTTTCCCGCGCCGCGCAATGCCAGTGTTGATACCTTGCATCCGACCCCCTGGCTCAAGGAGTTGGTCGCCAAACTGCCGCAAAGCCTGCAGCCGGCACCTATGGAATATGGTCTCGTTGTGGCGTTCGATAGTGACGGCAAGGTGATCACCAGCCTTCATGACACTAGCGGCATGCACCTTCAGGAAATTACGTCAGTGAATCCCCATGATGGTTACCTGTATTTTGGTTCACTTCACAATGACCGTATAGGACGCTTACCGTTGCGGGGTATCCCGGGCCTTGGAGAGCCGTAATGACAGAACAGAAGCCAATACAATGGGATCTTCCGGATCCGTTCACTTTTGAGATTCTGGTGGTCGAAGACGATACCGATGAGCTTGGGCATGCCAATAATGTGGTTTATGTGCGCTGGCTGGAAGACATCAGCTGGGCGCACGTCAAGAGCCTGGGCATGACGTGGGAATTGCATGAGGCCACAGGTAAGGCTATGGCGATCACCCGCACAGAAATTGACTATCTTGTGGCCGCCAACCCCGGTGATCGGCTGGTCATGGGTACCTGGCTGACCGGCTTCGATGGCCGCTTCCGTTCTGCGAGGCAGTTCCAACTGGTACGCCCGGAAGACGGGAAAACCCTGGTTCGGGCGGTGTCGACCCATGCCTGTGTCGATCTGAAAACCCAGCGCCCTTCGCGCGCACCGAAAGAGTTTGCAGATATTATAACGGCAGCCTGTGTGGCCGGAGGGAAAGGCCTGTAACCTTCCTGAGTCACTATTGCCGGCAACTTCTGGTAACCTGAAGAGAGAACAGAATATCCCGTCGCAACCCGTTACTATCAACGCCCTTTTTCGGAGATACCCATGGATACACCCATTGATCAGCATTCTTCATCGTCCATGAAGAAGGTGGTCTACCACCAGTTTGGTGAGCGTGATGTTCTGCAGTTCGTAAACTCGGATATCCCTTCACCGCAAGAAGGCGATGTCCTGATTCGCGTTCACGGTGCCGGGCTGAACCCCATCGACTGGAAAACCCGCAAAGGGTTCGGGTTTGTGGCGCAGCAGATTGAAAGCTCATTGCCATGGACACCTGGGTACGATGTGGCCGGAGAAGTGGTTGCTATCGGAGATGGTGTAACGACTTTGGCGCCCGGAGATCGGGTCATGGGAATGATTGGTTTTCCGCTGAATGGTGGGGGCTATTCCGAGTATGCGCTGGCACGGGCAGATGAACTGGCTATCGTGCCGGAAGAACTCGATCTGGTAAGGGCCGGGGCGCTGCCACTCGCGGCGCTAACCGCCTGGCAGGCACTGTTTGAAGTGGCCAAGCTTGAGCCCGGGCAAAAAATTCTGGTGCACGCTGGCGCCGGTGGCGTGGGACACCTGGCAGTGCAGTTCGCATTGGCACGGGGCGCCCATGTTATTGCAACGGCTTCAGCGGGCAACCGGGACTTTCTTGCCGAACTTGGTGTCCATGAAGTTATTGATTATCACACCACCGACATCGCTGATGAGTGTTATGGACTGGATGTGGTGCTGGATCTGATCGGCGGTGACACTGGTAAGCGGTCGCTACGCACCTTGGGCGAAAACGGCACGCTGGTTACCATTCCTACGGTTACGGCAGATGAAGTCGTTAGTGCGGCGGAAGAGCTGGGTTTAAGGGCACATGGCATGACTGTGCGCCCGGATGTGTTTCATCTGGATGAAATTGCCGAGCTGATTGAGGATGGCGATGTGAAGGTGCACATCGAGAAGGCCTTTTCGCTGGACCAGGTAGCACAGGCCCACGCACTTCTTGAAGGTGGGCATGTGCGTGGCAAGTTGGTGTTGGACTGCCGCTAGGCTTTCAGCTTCTTTGGAGCAGAGCCTTCTGTCGAGGGCTCTTCATCGGGAACTGAAGGCTCTTTACCCGGCGCTGAAGGCTCTTTGCCGGGAGCTGAGGGCTCTTTACCCGGCGCTGAGGGCTCTCTGCCGCGAGCCGAAGGCTCTACCCCATTTCCCTTGTCTTTTCGCTCTTTGCGGTTCTGGGGTGGTACCAGGCTGATGAGTATCCAGTCGTCATCGGGTTTCAGGTCGTCCATGCTGCGCACTGGCTTGATGCGGCTCTTGCTGTCGAATACAAACAATACCAGAGCCTGATTCTGGTATTTTGCCAGAAAGTCGTTGTACTCAAACTCTTCGCTGAGCTGGGTGGTTTTTATTGAGTAACCCTGGCTCGCCAGGCTAGCAAGTTTGGCGTAGCTCACGTCATCGAACAGGCCGCGGGTCATCTGGATTTTCCCCGCCGTCTGGTGTCGCGCCTTTTGATCCTGGTCACCATCTGAAAGGCTGAACACTCTGGTGTCACCGAACCAGTCCAGAAAATGGTAAGTCGCCAGCGAGTTCATGTGTTTATAGGGCGAGATGACCAGCAGGTTGCCGATCCCGGTAAGGTCAAGGTGGGTTGAGGCATGCTCGGAAATCGGGTTGCCAAAGTATACCTTCAGGTTGTCCATCCGCGCCTGGCGCACGTTCTCCCAGTTTGTGTCTGCCAGGGCGACCGGCACCTCATGCTTCTTGAGTGCTTGCCCGATCATGCGGGCAACCGGATTGGCGCCGAGAATCAGGAATCCGTATTCAGCCGGCTCAGTAACCTTCAACAACCTGGCAATGGGCCGAGCAGTCAGGCTTTGCAGAGTAACGGTGGCAATAATCAGCACGAACACCATAGGCACAAGGGCGGCAGCGCTTTCGTAACCGAGATTCTGGAGCTGGAAAGCGAAGAGTGCAGAAACCGCCGCCGCTACAATACCCCTGGGAGCAATCCAGCTTAGAAACAGCTTTTCCCGCCAGTTCAGGCCTGTGCCAATAGCCGACAAAAACACGCTGAGTGGCCGGGCTACCAACATCAGCACTGCCAGAACTATGGCCAGCCCCCACCCCAGATCAGCAATTGCGGCGAACTCCACACGCGCTGCCAATATGATAAACAGCGCCGATATCAGCAGGACACTCAGGGATTCCTTGAACTCCAGAATGCTGTCGACAGAGACCTGCTTCATGTTGGCCATCCAGATGCCCATAACCGTTACCGTGAGCAGGCCGGACTCATGGGCCATTTCATTGGAGAGCGCATAAACACCCAGCATGAAGGTGAGTGTGGCGGCGTTGTGCAGGTACTGCGGCATAAGGTGTTTGCGCAACACCAGGCCGTTAAGATAGCCGGCCAGGGCTCCGGTAACGAAACCGATCAGCAGGGTTTTGCCAAAAATATACAGGGAATGACCGAACACGTTGCCCTGGCCCCAGGAGACAATGCCCTCGAACACCAGAACGGCCAGCAAGGCGCCCACCGGGTCGATGATGATGCCTTCCCAGCGCAGAATATTGGCCAGTTTGGCGCTCGGGCGCACTGAGCGCAGCAGCGGTGCAATAACCGTTGGGCCGGTAACAATGGAAATGGCACCAAAGAGCATGGCGACGGCCCAGGAAATATCCAGAACCCAGCGCGCCGCCAGGGTGCCGATAATGCCGGTGACGATGGAGCCAACAGGTATGAGATTGCGGGCCATTTTGCTGTGCCCGCTAATTTCATCAAAGCGCAGGGTCAGGCTGCCTTCAAACAGAATGATGGCAACGGCCAGTGAAACCATCGGAAACAGCAGGTCGCCAAATACTTCATCCGGGTTGAGGAAACCCAGCACTGGGCCCACAAGAATCCCACCGGCAAGCAGAAACAGAATGGCGGGCACTCGCACACGCCAGGCGAGCCACTGAAAAGATAATGAGAGGATACCAATGCTGGCAAGAATCACGACGGTGCTGGCTGGCATAAAGGTCTGGTATCCGTGTGGTTATTGGTTGGTGCGTCGTGCAATGCGATTTAAAAGTCGTGAGGCTGCGAATAGACCAAAGCTGGCTGTAACCGGGCATGCGGCGCCGAAACCGGAAGCACAGTCGAGCCGCGAGGGGCCGTTTGTAACAGGCTTCTGCAGGCAGACTTCACCGTCTTCGGCAGGATACGTCAGCTGTTCTGTCGAGTATACGGCCTCAATGCCGAAGCGTCGCTTGGGATTGCGGGAGAATCCGTATTCCCGGCGCAGAAGATTTCGAACCTTGGCCAGTAAGGGATCCTGGGTGGTTTTGCTGAGATCCGCTACCAGGATTTTGGTAGGGTCTGTCTGACCACCAGCGCCCCCGGCACAGATAATCGGAATTTTTCCACGCTGGCAGTGAGCGATCAGTGCGGCCTTCGGTTTTACGCTATCGATGGCATCGACCACACCTGTCATGTCAGACGTAATCAGCTCTGTGAGGTTTTTCAGGGTGAGAAAGCCAAAGTGAATCCGGATATCCGCATGGGGGTTGATGGCTTTCAATCGATCGGCCATGGCATCGGTTTTGGTGCGCCCATACTGGCCTTCCAGAGCATGAAGCTGGCGGTTGGTATTGGATACACAGATATCATCCATGTCGATCAGGGTGATAGTGCCAATGCCACTGCGCGCCAGTGCTTCGGCCGCCCACGAACCAACACCACCCAAGCCAATCACGGCAATGTGGGCATCACGAAAGGCGTGCAGGGCGCGGCGCCCATACAACCGTTCAATACCGCCAAAGCGGAAAGCGTAATCGTCGGCGTTCATGCGGTCTCCGTTCAGATCCGGGCGCAAACCGGAGAAACTCAAAGGGCGCGATTATACCTCAGTGTCAGAGCAGACAGAAAACTCCTCTCCGGGTGATATCAATGCTGATTCATACGGCTGTTTTAATTTCGTGGTTCACTCGTTTGTACGGTCTGCTCTGTTAGTTGTTCGTATATGGTTGAGGACATATGGAGGGATGACATGAAGCGAATTCTGGTGGCCGGCGTATCCGGTGCGATAGGTGGTGCGTTGACCGAGGCGCTTTTGGAGCGTAACAAAGAATCTGTCGTGGTGGGTCTGTGTCGTGATCCAGCGAAGATGCCTGAGCCATTGCGCAGCCACAGCAGGCTGACGCTTCTGGCCTGGGATGCGGAGGATAGTCAGGCTCCGGATGCGGTTGCCCGGGCGCTTGGGAAAACTATTCCTGCTCCGGAGGGCATGGATACGTTCATATACGCTGCCGGTTTGCTGCACGACGGCGCTATGTTTCCCGAAAAACGGCTGGAAGAGCTGAAAGCAGAGAGTCTTTTTCGGGCCTTTGCGGTGAACGCATCAGGCTTCGCCCTGCTGGTTCGGGCGCTGTTGCCTGTGTGTCACTGCACCCCGGCACAACCGATTCTGTGCTGAGCGATCCATTCAGACAGTCTTTGGCGCAACTTCAGGTACATAGTGCCGCCGGCACAGCCAGGAATCTGTTAACAGTCATTGAGGGGATAACGCCAGAGGACAATGGCCGCTTTCTGAGCTGGGATGGTTCAGAGCTTCCTTGGTAGAAAGCGGCAATCGAGGTGTCAGCAATCAGCTGATGAAGGGGTTGAGCATCCGGGTGAAGGTCCCGGTCAGCTTGACCGGTGCGCTCAGCACAGAAAGCGTAATGCAATCTTCGCATCCAACTGCGACCGGCTTGTGTTCATCCTGATCGGTCAGGACGACAAAGTCCCACTGGTTGAAAACGCCATTCTGATCGGCGAAGGCACCCTGCAGCACGATGGTCGTCTCGGTACCCCTGTGGGTATGTGCAGGCGCCTTGCCTCCAGAAACCAGTTTTTGCAAAACCACCTGCTCATTCTGGCCGGGAAACTTTTCGGTGATATCCAGCACGCTGACATCACCCAGTTGGCGCTTCCAGGGCAGGTTGTTGATGTCATCTCCAAGCAATTTCTGGAGGACGCTGGCTCTGGGTACAGGCTTTGCCACAGGTTGGGGCGACGGTAAGCTGTCTATCTTTGCCAGAATGCTGTCAAACATTGACTCGGAGACGCTGACTTTCGGCTGCTGCTCCATCATCACAGCACCCAGGCTGTCGAGCGTATCTACCCGACTGCGGCAAAGGGAGCATTCGTCAAGATGAAGCCGGATGCACAGGGCATAAGGCTCGCTCAGGTTGCCCGCGCTATAATCCATCAGGCTCAGGCTTTCGGGGTGGTGCCGTGTCATACGTTCTGGTCCTGCAAAATCACTTTCAGCTTGTTCAGCGCAAGGCGTACCCGGCTTTTGACGGTGCCGAGGGGAATATTCAGTTCGTCAGCCACCATCTGGTGGGATTTCTGTTCCATGTACACTTTTGCTATCACGGTAATCTGTTCTTCTGGCAAGTGTTTCAAAGACTCTCTCACACGCCGCTCAGACATCAGGCGATGCAGCGAAGTCACTGGTTCATTATCATCCTCGCCCGGGATCTGCCAGAGGTCTTCCGTTTCGACTTGCATTTCTGCGCTGGTACGGCGCATCTTGCGCAGCATATCAATACGCTGGTTGCGCGCGATGGTGAAGATCCAGGTTGAGGCTGCGGCTTTCTGCCAGTCGTATAAACATGCCCGCCTCCAGATGGAGACAAAAACTTCCTGAACCAACTCTTCAGCGTGGCTGGCCATACCATTTGCCATGGCGTAATACTTGAGCTGCGGGGCGAAATGTTCAAACAACGAATGATAGGCCTGGCGATCCTGGCTTTTCCCCACCTTCACCAACAGCTGGCTCCAAGGGTCCTTGCGGCCCTCGCCACGTGCTCGTTGTTGTTCCAGTGTGGTCACCGGACGCTCCTTGACTGTCGCATGATTTAAAATTGTTACGTTGCTCATTCTATGCACTCGCCCCGGGTTTGTCAGTCCTGGTATTTACGCGCCGGTTCTTTGTGCAGATCAGCTTGATGTAAAAGTCATTTTGCAACCGGGGTGATCTTTGTTCCGCCATTCAGAGAAACTCTAGTCTTCCAGATAGGTATACCCTTGAAGCCCGGCGGCAAGTTCTTCCATCAGAGATGCCTGGGCATCCTGAGGCAGGTCGCTTGCTGCAAATTTCTCTCTGTAGGCTGTCAGCAGGGCTTCGGGTTCAAAGTTCACGTACCTGAGCACGTGGGCAACCGTATCGCCGATTATGGGTGCGCTGGTGTCGAAGCCGCCCGAGTCGTTCAGGCGCACATCCACAGAATGGGTGTCGCCAAACAGGTTGTGCATGTCTCCCAAAATTTCCTGATAAGCACCGGTCATAAAAAAGCCCATCAGCAGTGTCTCGCCGGGTTTGTCTTCCGGCAGGGGCAGGGTGGTTTCCGTGCCCTGGCCATCCACATAACGGTCAATGCGCCCATCGGAATCGCAGGTGATGTCCTGAATCACCGCACGGCGGCTGAGTGGGCGGTTGAGGCCGTTCACCGGCATGACCGGAAATATCTGGTCTATGCCCCACACATCGGGCAATGACTGAAACAATGAGAAATTGACGAACAGCTTTGCGGCTAACTTTTCGTTCAGCTCGTCAATGATTTCACGGTGAGCCCTGCTATTTTTGTCGAGCTGCCCCTGCAGTAATCGACAGCACCGTATATAAAGTGTTTCGGAGTCCGCACGCTCCTGCAAAGAGAGCGTACCGTGGGCAAACTGGCCGTGAACATCAGCCATGGCATGCATAACGTCGTGGTAGATTTCGGCCAGCGAGCGCGGGGATTCCGGGTCTTCGAGGCTTTCCAGATCACGCCAGAGATCGTGCAACGGTGCCGGTGCATCCTGTTCTGGTTGTGTGGCAGGTCGCTCTTCCGGTTCTTCTTGATCGATAACGTTGGTCACCAGCACGGAGTGGTGTGCGGTCAGTGCTCGGCCAGATTCGCTGATCAGGTCGGGGTGAGGAAGACCGTGGCGATCGCATTCAGCCTGCAGCACGTGCACCACGTTATAGGCGTATTCGTGCATGCTGTAGTTCATCGAGCAGGCGCTGCGGGAGCGAGTGCCCTCGTAATCAACGCCCAGGCCGCCGCCGATATCAACCGTATTCACGGGGGCGCCCATCTGCCTGAGCTCACTGTAAAAGCGCGCGCACTCCCGCAGACCTGTCTGGATATCGCGGATATTGGCAATCTGTGAGCCCAAGTGAAAGTGCAGAAGCTGAAGGGTGTCCAAAGCGCCGGCTTTGCGCAGGGTATTCACCACATCCAGAACCTGGCTGGCGGACAACCCGAACTTGGATTTTTCACCGCCGGTGTTCTGCCAGTTGCCTTTGCCGATCGTCGCCAGCCGAACGCGCACGCCAACAAGTGGTGACACCTCAAGCTTCCTGGCTTCGTCCAGAATAAGCGGCAGCTCCGACTGCTTTTCCACCACGATATAAACCCGGTGGCCCAGTTTTTGACCAATCAGCGCCAGGCGTATGTATTCTCTGTCCTTGTAGCCGTTGCATACGATAACCGAGCCGGGTTGCTTGGCCAGGGCAAGCACCGCCATCAGTTCCGGCTTGCTGCCTGCTTCCAGGCCAATCTGCCCATTGCTGGCCGCCGGTTCTGCGGCGATCAGCTCTTCAACCACGCGGCGCTGCTGGTTTACCTTGATAGGGTAGACAGCGGTGTACTGTCCTTTATAACCATGTTCTGTGGCGACTTTGTTGAACGCATTGCAAAGTTTGTTCACCCGATCGTGAAGAATGTCCGTAAAGCGAATAAGCACGGGCAGTTGGAGTCCAGAGCCCACCAGCGAGCGAGTAAGCTCCGGCAAGTTGATCTCCGCCTCACTCTTGCCACGGTTTGGCCGGATAACAACCTCGCCTTCCGGATTAACACCGATATAGCCATCGCTCCATTGGGCAATGTTATAAACCTTGTGAGCCGGGGAGGCGCTGGTGTTGCTCATGGATTCTGTCCTTGTGGGAAAACCGGGGCCGGGCAGGTCGGCTGAATGGCTGGTATTGTAGGGTTTAGCCTTTGCACCTGAAAGCCTTCGCGGCTGTTTACCTTGCCTGCGCAGGCTCTAAAACACAGAAATCGGCAACAAATATTTTGGTTGACTGCTTAGCGCCTCTACAATATGCACTTTGACCATGCCCCAGGTTTCGCAGGAGAGCACCATGACAACGCTGAACAACGACTGGTTTACCGAGGTCTTCCAGGATCAGGGAACCGCATTTTCCCTGCAGGTGAAAAAGAAGCTGCACGAAGAGCAGACGCCGTTCCAGAAACTGGAAATATACGAAACGGAAACCTTTGGCAACCTGATGGTGCTCGATGGCTGTGTGATGCTGACCACTCGTGACAATTTTCTTTATCATGAAATGATGACCCACCCGGCGTTGTTTACCCACAAAAAGCCGAAAAAAGTTGTGATTGTTGGTGGCGGTGATTGCGGCACGCTGAAGGAAGTTCTGAAGCACCCCGACGTGGAAGAAGCCTGGCAGGTTGAAATCGACGAGCGTGTTACTCGCATGTCTGAGGAATACTTCCCCGAATTGTGCGAATCCAATCATGACCCGCGTGCCAATTTCTTCTTTGGCGACGGCATAAAGTGGGTGCGGGAAGTGGATCCCGGCAGCATCGATATCCTCATTATCGACAGCACCGACCCGGTTGGCCCCGCGGAGGGCTTGTTTGCTCTGGATTTCTATCGTGACGCCATGCTGGCGCTGGGTGAGGGCGGCATTATTGTTCAGCAGAGCGAATCGCCGCTGCTGCATACCGACACCATCATTAAAGATATTCACAGCGACATGCGCAAAGCTGGCTTCGACCACGTGCAAACGCTGCCGTTTCCCCAGCCCGTTTATCCCACCGGCTGGTGGAGTTGCACCATGGCCAGCAAAGACAATCCGGTGAGATATTTCCGCGAGGACGATGCAATCAACCGCCCGTTCGTGACCCGCTACTACAACGCGGGAATTCACCACGGTGCACTCGCCATGCCCCAGTTCATGATTGACGCTTTAGAAGACGAAACGCGACCGGCAGAGGGTTAACTCAAGAACCTACTCCGCCCCGGGATCCGCTCAAGTGTCAGCGGGTCTGGGTCGGACTGGTGCGCACTGATGCCTCCTCATTCGAGTGGCTAAAGTGGTTCAATGGTATGCCAAGCGTGCGTATCTGGTGAGTACGGGCGATCTCATCGCCGAGCTCAGCTATGGCGCCACTACTCGTCAGATAAAATTTTGTTATATCGTTCAAGAACCACCCTCCCGGGCCGATAAGGAATAACGTCCGTTAGACAGAGTCATACCCTGTTGAAAATCTGGGCCTTACAGCTCTCTTTATAAGTTCTGACTTCGTTTACTTTACCGACACAGCGCTGTGCTGCGCTCACCTGGCCAGTGGACAGGCCTGGTGTCGAATGTTGGGCAGAGCGCCTCCGAGAGACGCCATCGATAGGATGAATTCCATGAGTGTCAGCAGGTTTTACCGAAATCTATCCATTGGCCTGAAATTGACAGCGGGCTTTTCCACGTTGATCGTGCTTGCGGTCATCATTAGCCTGGTCGGACTGAAAGCACTTGATACCTATGACGCGCGCTCAACCACGGTGACGATCGCAAGCGCTCTGGAGTCCAACCTGTTGAGTGCAAAGGTCAGCGAGACCCGCTATCTGCTTGACGGCAATGACGCCGACATCGAACAAGCCAAATCGCTGATCGACACGATCTTCGGACATATCGACACACTGAAACAGCGACTGGTCGTGGACGCTGACCAGACGACTCTGAAAGTGGTCGAAGAAAGCACCCATCAGTATCGCCAACTGCTCGATGAGATGGCCCTGAACATCAAGGCCCGGAACGACGCTACCGAGGCCCTGAGCAAGGAGGCATTTGCACTGGAGGGCAGAATTGGTATCGAGGACGACCTTTATGCGGCCAATGCCCTCTTACGACAGATAAGGCAGTATGAGCGTCACTTTTTGGTTAACCACGACCAGGATGTCATAAAGACTTTTGATGTAACCTCAGAGCGAGCATTGGCAACCATCGACAGGTCCCGTTTGGACGATTTCCTCAAGCAGCCGATTGTGGAGATGTTCAACAGCTATCTGAAAGCCTTTCACGACACCGTTAAGCTGCTAAACAAAAGCCTGGAGACCCGGGAGCTGGTTGAGAAAACTACAACGGCCAGCATTGACGCCGCCAGCCACTTGCAGAACACACAGCTGCAACAAATGAAGCGTGACAGGGTGTCTGCGATGGTATTGATTCTGTCAGTCGCCGGGATCGTTATCGCTCTCGGGGTTCTATTATCGTGGATGCTGACCCGCAGTATTACCAGTCCTGTGCGGGAGGCGGTGGCATTTGCAAGCACCGTCGCATCCGGTGACTTGCGAGCCCGCATCAGCAGCGATCGCGGGGATGAATTCGGTCAATTATTGACGGCCCTGGGGGCGATGGGGACCTCTCTGCGCGACCTTGTGCAGGAAATCAACACCAGTGCGAACGAGATCGCTTCGTCGGCGGAAGAGCTGTCGACGGTGACCGACCAGACCAGCGCCGGAATCGGACGCCAAAGAGACCAGACTGACCAGGTTGCCACCGCGCTGAATGAAATGGTCGCAACGGTCAATGAGGTTGCGCGCAGTACCGAAGAGGCGTTCAGCGCAGCTGGTAGCGCCAGCGACAAGGCCAGAGTGGGGGAAAAGGCAGTTGGAAGCACCTTGTCTCTGGTGGCTTCCCTCCACGACGAAGTAAGCAAAGCGGCGAAACGCATTCAGGGTCTGCAGACGGATACCCAGAACATCGGCTCGGTGCTTGATGTGATTAAATCAGTGGCAGATCAGACCAATCTTCTGGCTTTGAACGCCGCCATTGAGGCGGCCCGGGCTGGCGATCAGGGACGTGGTTTTGCGGTCGTCGCCGATGAAGTTCGTGCTCTGGCCCAACGCACGCAAAATTCCGCGTCAGAGATCGATACCCTGATCACTCAACTGGTGAACAGCGCGGCCGAATCGGTCAAAACCATGGAAGCTGGCGCAGAACTGGCCAACCGCACGTTGGATAATGCCCGGGATACCGGTCAGAGCATTACGGCCATCGCCAGTGCGGTAAACGATATCCGCCAGCTCAACAGTCAGATCGCCACAGCGGCGGAACAACAGACCTCGGTCGCCGAAGAGATCAATCAGAATGTCACCGCCATCCGCGATATCGGTGATCAGTCCGCGACCTCAGCCAATCAGATAGCCGGCTCCAGTAACGAGCTGGCACGACTGGCTGAAAACCTGCGCGGTAAGGTATCCCGATTCAGCGTTTAGCTGGGCACGGAGTGGTAAACCATCGGTCCTGTCTTGCTGCAGGAACTTTCGCAGCCATGATGTTTGCCATTTGAAGGCCCCGGGCAATCTCGTCGGTGTTCGCCTGGGCGCGCTCGGCATGCCCCAGTTCGTGATCGACGCCCTGGAAGACGAGGTGCGACCGCAAGAGGGTTAACTTAAGAGCCTACTCCACCACCCAGATTCGCTCCAGTATCAGTTGGTCAGGGTCAAACTGATACACGCTGATGCCGCCGGTAGACTGGTGCCCCATCGCCAAAATGCCTGCTTCCGGTGAGGTCGCGATGGCGGTGTTGCGGGAGTACTGGCTGCCGTAGGTGACCAGTTTGGGCGACTCGCCGAGATCAAAGTATTTCACCGGCCAGGGGCTGCCGGTTTTGAACAGGGCGGCGAAGTGGCTGTTGTTGCCGAAGCGGAGGTAGTATTCGCTGTTGTGGATGAAGGCGACGGCGATGGTGAAGTCGTTGAGACCCGGCGGGGCATTGATGAGGCCGCTCTTGTCTCGGTTTCGAAGGTCACCCAACTCGAAAGGCGTATCCTCAAGATAAATCCCACTATAGTACCTTGCTAAACGGTGTCGGGTTTCTGACCGATCAGTGTTCCAGAATAGCCCGATTCCAGCCTCATCCGAACTAACTACCCATTGCCCATCCGGGCTAAT
>JAGPVT010000064.1 GCA_018066865.1 Marinobacter sp.
GGCATCAAGTGCTCTGCGCATGGGCCCGTCCTCTTGTTGTGACCCGTATTGCAGGGAAGGAGTCATTCATACGTCAGGACACCCGACTGCCGGTTGTCCTGACGTTGCCAAGTGATTACTGCTTGTTGTAAGCGTCAAGCAGGGCCTGACCGCTTTCGCCTGCGCGCCCTAGCCATTCCTCAGTCATGGTTTCGCTGATTTTTTGCAGGCGCTTGATCAACTGGGGTGAGGGTTCGGACACCTCGATGCCGTTATCACGCATGATTTTTATCTTGGCTTCCGTTTCCGCTTTACTGGCTTCCCAGCCCCGCTTCTCAGCCACCTCAGCTGCGTCTTCAAGTGCTTTCCGGGTTTCCTCAGGCAGGTTGTTAAAGGCTTTGGCGTTTACAACGACCATGTTCTTGGGTAGCCACAACTGGGCATGATTGAAGTGTGTCAGATAGTCCCAGGCTCGAGTGTTGGCACCTGTAGAGGGGGAGGTGATCATGGCATCAACACGGCCGGTGCCGAAGGCGGTGGGAATGTCGGGTACTTCAACCTGAGTTGGCAGTGCGCCAAGCAAGTCGGCAAGTTGTTCGCTGGATTTATTGTAGGCGCGCATTTTTACACCCTTCAATTCTTCGCCGGTGTTAACCGCAAACTGGGTGTAAATGCCTTGGGGAGGCCAGGGCACTGCAAAGAGCAGTTTCAGACGCTGGCCTTCCAAACGCTGGGCGAGCACATCTTTCGATGCCTGCCAGAGTTTCCAGGCCTGGTCATAGTCACTGGCGAGGTAGGGTACTGAGTCGACCTCAAACAGCGGATCTTCGTTTGCGAGGCGCGACATGATCAGCTCGCCAATAGGAACCAGGCCGCGGCGAACGGAATTTTTGATTTCCTGATGTTTGATCAGAGAACCACTGCTGTGAACTGTAATGTCCAGCTCGCCGTCGGTAGCTTCCCGCACATCGTCAGCAAACTGGCGGATGTTGACGGTGTGAAAGTTGGAGTCGCCGTAGGGCGTGGGCATATCCCAGTTTGTGGCGTGGGCGCTACCGACAGAAAACGTAAGGGCTGCGGCTGTGAGCACACCGCCAAGGCGCTTTATATAAGACTTGGAAACCGAGTGTTGGCGAGAGGATCTGGTGCTATTTTGCATGATGTTTGTCTCCTGGCACTGACATACACGATGGGTGTCAGCTGTGTCTGTTGTTGTATTTTTAAAGCACGGAACCGAATGCAGTTATCCAAGCTTGTTGTGTGCTTTGTCTGATCAAAATTAGTTGTCCGGCAGTATGCTGTCAAACCTGTGTTGAAAAATTATAGATAAACTGTATCTGTAACGTCGGCAATTTATCAATAAATTGTTTTTATGATGTGTGATTTGGCAGGCATAAAAAAGCCCGGAGCAAGCCCCCGGGCTACTTATGATCTCTTCCATCTCAGTCAGTGTTAAAGCTTCTGAGGTTGTGCGCCAGTGAGGCCCGCGAAAGCTCGCCAAGGTGTGCATTCACCTGCTGACCGTTGGCGTCGTAAAACAGTGTCGTTGGCAGGGCCTGGCTGCCGGTGGTGCGGCCAAGGCTGGCACTGGTGTCCGTCAGAACATTCTGGAGTGAGAGTTTGTGCTGACTCATAAAGCGGATGATTGTTTCAGGCTGCTCACCCTGGTTCACATAAACAAAGGTGATGTCCGGATTATCCTGTTGGGCCTTTTCCAGTACCGGCATTTCCCGGATGCAGGGCGGGCACCAACTGGCCCATAAGTTGACGACCATGGGCTTGTCGTCAGCTACTTCTGCAAGCGCAACCGGACTGCCGTCCAACAAAGTGAACGTTGTCTGGGGCAGGCCTCTGGAGCTGCTCTCCATCAGGGTTACCAGCAATGATACAGAGCCCCAAACCAACAAGCCTGAAGCGCTTGCAATGGTGAGCGATCTGCGGATTTTCGGTTGGCGCCAGAGCTTCCAGGCGATGAGCGCCATCGCGCCAGCCAGTCCGGCGATAACACTGAAGCCGCCGTCCCTGATATCAATAATGCCCCAGAGGTTATCCCGATAGTGTTCGAAGTACTGGGCAACAAAGCCGATACGCGCCGCCACCAGAGCAGCGAGAAAAATATCAGACAGGGTGCCTGCTATGGGAACACCTTCTTTGCGCCCCGTAATGGCGCCAACAATCAGGGCGATTACAAACGCGCTGAGCAGCAGAAGCTGAGCCAAAGACAGGCTCAGCGGACCGATACTTACCGTTAACATCATTACTCCTCGTCATGGTTGGCAGGCCTACGACCTCCCGTTTACGCATGAGTTCCCCGCTACAATTGGTGTAGACTTCAGAGACGCTGAGATATTTGGAGTGAATGGCGGGTTGCTTGGTCTGCTATTTATTTACGCATCAGACAGGGTACTGACATGTTATTGAATTGTGACATTGGTGAAAGTTATGGCGCCTGGACGATGGGCCTGGATGATCAGGTGATGCCGTATATCGATCAGGCAAACATAGCCTGCGGCTTTCATGCTGGGGATCCACTGGTCATGCACAAAACCGTGGGGCTGGCGCTGAAGCACAAGGTAACTATGGGCGCGCACCCGGCGTACCCCGATTTGCAGGGTTTCGGGCGACGCTCTATGGCTTGCAGTGCTGATGAAATTCACGCCATGGTGCTTTATCAGGTTGGCGCGCTGAGCCAGATTGCCGGTGCGCAAGGCGGAAGCCTCAGCTACGTCAAACCTCATGGCGCGCTCTATAACGACATGATGCGCAACGAATCCATTCTAAGGGCTATTCTCGACGCGTTACGTCAGTCTCCGGGAGAACTTGCGCTTATGGCAATGACCACCGCCGACAACCAGCCGTTGAGAGCCTTGTGTGCAGAGTACGGAGTCGATTTGCTGCTGGAGGCCTTTGCTGATCGCGCCTATGACGAGGAGGGGTACATTGTATCCCGAAAAACGCCAGGCGCAGTGCATCATGATTCAGACACTATTCTGCGCCAGGTACTGGCCATTTCAAGGGGCGAGACGATACAGACCATCACGGGCAAGCCGCTGTTCCTTGAGGCGGACACTATTTGTGTACATGGCGACAACCCGGAGTCAGTTGCCGCAGTGCGTGCTATTCGCAAGACGCTGGAGGCACAGGCAAGCTGAGCGTTTTCACAGCCTGAACCGGGATACCAGCGTCTGCAACTCGCTACCAAGCCTGGCAAGCTCTGAACTGGAGCTGGCGGTTTGATTTGAGGACGAAGCAGACTGATCGGTCACGTCACGAATGCTGGTGATGTTCTGGTTGATCTCTTCGGCTACCGACGTTTGCTGTTCCGATGCTGTTGCAATCTGACTGTTGTACTGCTTGATTTCTTCCACCGCTCCAGTGATCCGCGCAATGGATGCTCCTGTCGCCGTGGCTCGTTTGAGGGTGTCAGAAGCCAGGGTTGCACTGGACTCCATCGCAGATACCGAGTTTTCTGCACTGCTTTGGAGAGACGTCACAAGTGTCTCTATTTCCTGAGCGGAACTCTGGGTTCTTTGGGCCAGGGAGCGCACTTCATCTGCAACTACGGCGAATCCACGCCCTTGCTCTCCGGCCCGGGCCGCCTCAATGGCTGCGTTCAATGCCAGCAGGTTGGTCTGTTCTGCAACAGACTTGATTACATCCAGAACCGTTCCTATGTTGGCGGTTTCCGTTTGCAGGCCCTGGATGATTTCCATGCTCTGGCTTACTTCCTTCGCTAGCCCGTTCACCTGGCTCACGGTTTCCCTGACCTCATGCTCACCTTCCGTAGCCTGGTTGGCAGCATCGGAGGCAATCGCAAACGCCTGCTCCGCGTTGCGGGCAATCTCGGAAACGGTTGCCGTCATCTGGTTCATCGCCGCGGCTACCTGATCGGTTTCGTGTTTTTGACGATGGATCCCGTCGCTGGTCTGGCTGGTAACCGTCGAGAGCTCTTCGGCAGACGCCGCGATGTTGGACGCGCCGGATTCAATGCTTCTAACCAGTTCCCGCAGGCCGCTAACCATGGTTGCGAGAGCCGCCATCAGGCGACCAATCTCGTCTGTCCGGTTGTTGTCGATGCGAACAGACAAGTTACCGGAGGCAACTTCTGAAGCGATTGCAACAGCGTGATTGATGGGAGAGGTGATCGCCCTGGTAATCAGGTAAGCCATCAGAATGCCCAGCAGCACTGCTATGCCGGTTGCACCAAAAATCAGGGTGGTCGCTTGCTTGCGGTCGGACTCCATATTGTCCGCCTGCCTCTCGCGCAGGCTGTTCGCTGATCCGATAACACGGCTGGCCGTTGTGACCATGTCTTGTGAAAGCTGTTCGCCGGACTCGGTCAGTCTCACGACGCTTTGGAATTCGTTTGAGTAGGATTCAAGTGCCTTCGCTACCTGCGCTTTTTCTTCTGCGCTGATGGAGGCAGATTTCAATGGCCCCTGCATTCGTTTTGCATCTTCCAGATACGATTTAACACTGCTGGAATCTCGCTCTATCAGGAATTTTCGCTCCGCGCGGCGCATATCCTCAAACATCGCCGATGCAAAAAACAGAGAGCTGTGTGCTTTGAGTGAAGACCCGAGTATCCGAGCCTTGGTTTCAAGATTGCTGAGTGCTTCATCCCGCTGGGTGGTATTTACTTCTACATCGCTCATCAGCGATTGATATTGCTGTATATCAGCTTGAATGCTTTCCAGGGTGTTGATGTCAGTGTTAACAGCCAGTAAAGGCTTGATACGCTGGGTAATACCAAGCACGTCGTCACCGTGGGCACGGGATGCCTGTACATTCTTTATATCGCCCGACAGCAAAAAGTTCTTTTCTTCGACTCTTGCGTCTGTAAGGCCTGTGTTCACCTGACCCAGCATGGTTACGATATCTGAGCGCTGGCTGTAGGTCTCTAACGCCTGGTTGCCAACAACACCTACAACAATGGTGAGCAGTAATAACAGCGCAAAGCCGCCAGCCAGCTTGCTCCGGATGGACATATCGCCGAAGAAGGTTGCCAGTTTCATAGTGTTTCCTTAGCCTGATGGCAATGCCAGCGACGCCATTCGGTTGATTCGATGGAAGATAGAATGACGTTCCTGATACAGAAATGGAGAGGTCAGCTTTTTTTGTGGCTATATTAGGAATGTTTTCAGGCTCGGATTCCAGTTCTTTAAAGTAACAGTTGATTGCTGGACGTCTTGATGTGACACATAAAGGTGTTGCTGTGAGGAGCGTCATCCCGGACACGAGAGTATGGACTGCCGGGTGCTACACAGAGGCAGAGGGAGTAGCCGGTTCTGATTGATCAGGGAACCGGCACCACCGACTACCACATGAGGTCGTCCGGGATTTCATAGCCCGCGTAGGGGTCATCGTCACCCACATCGTCTTTGTTGCGCTCGTGGAGCACCACCACAGCCTGCGCATCACGCTCTATAATCTTTCGGGCCACGCCATCTGCGACAATTTCGTACTGATCATTGACGAACACAATGGCAAGCCGACCGCGTGATAGCTGGTCAGCCTGGATGTCGTCCACATACAGTTTTTTGATTTTTTTATCGTGAACGAACTGATAAGACGTTTCACCCCGGCTGCGATTCAGCCGATTGGTATCCACCAGTTGGCGAATTTGGGCCTGGATGGCCTTTTTCTCGGCTTCCTGCTGGCGCTTGAGGTTCAACTGACGATCACGCTCTGCTTTTTCTTCACGGGCCTGACGAGCACGGACTTCTGTCTCATTGACCTGTACGGAGCCTTTAGGCTGCTGTTTACGCTGTTTGTGTTTCTCATTGCGAATAGCCTTGGCCTTTTTCGGGTCGGCCAGGCCCGCTTTCATTAGCTGATCCTGCAGGGACGGCATGGGATAACTCCATTAATTGGTCATAAATTCTGGTATTCTATCGCAACAGTATACGCCCTTGTGCCGACCTTCTTAACCAGCAACCGCTGATTCCGGGATTTTCTTGTATGCCTTCCTTTAAAGATCTTGAGCTGTCTGCAGCCATGCAGGCCAATCTTGCACAATTGGGTTTTTCCAAGCCGACGGACATTCAGGCCCGGGCGCTGCCTCATTGCCTGGCCGGGCGTGATGTGATCGCCATGGCGCAGACCGGCAGCGGTAAGACGGCGGCTTTCGGTATCGGGCTCATCGAAAGCCTCAAACCGAAGTTATTTGCGGTTCAGGGACTGGTGATGTGCCCGACGCGTGAACTGGCAGACCAGGTTGCCAAAGCACTGCGTGAAATGGCGCGGGCGCAGGAAAATATAAAGGTTCTCACGCTCTGTGGCGGCGTATCTATCGGGCCTCAGATTGGCTCTCTGGCCCATGGCGCTCACATTATCGTGGGCACTCCGGGGCGGATCGCGGATCACCTTCGCAAAGGCACCCTGGATTTGAAGCGGTTAACGACCCTGGTTCTGGATGAAGCCGACCGGATGCTCGATATGGGGTTCCAGGACGCTATGGAAGAAATCCTGGGCTACACACCCAAGCAGCGCCAGACGTTGATGTTCTCCGCTACCTGGCCTGAATCTATTCGCAAGCTCAGTGCAGGCTTTCAGCGGGATCCGGTGGATGTGAGGGCAGAGGCTCAAAGCGCAAATGCTGATATCCGTGAGCTGTTTTATGAAATTCCTGCCCCGGAGCGAACCCATGCAATCGTAAGCCTGTTGTCAGAACACCAGCCAGCTTCCTGCCTGGTGTTCTGTTCCATGAAACAGCAGTGCGATGAGCTGGCTGCAGAGCTGGGCACCCAGGGTTTCTCCGCTCTGGCACTGCATGGTGATCTTGAGCAACGTGAGCGGGACAGCGTATTGGTGCGTTTTGCAAACCAGAGCTGTCAGGTGCTGGTGGCCACGGACGTTGCCGCCCGCGGGCTGGATATCAAAGCTTTGCCACTGGTTATCAACGCAGAGCCTGCCCGGGACCCGGAAGTGCATACCCATCGGGTAGGGCGTACGGGACGCGCAGGTGAAGCAGGGTTGGCGGTTACTCTGTGCAGCCCGGCTCAGGGACACAAGATCAACCGTCTTGAGACTGAGCGTGGTAGTCAGGTTACTTGGGGTGATACGGAGATTTTATTATCTGTTCCGCCACAACCGGTTGCACCGGCAATGAAAACGCTTTGCATCGCCGCCGGGCGCAAGGAAAAGCTCCGGCCGGGTGATGTGCTTGGCGCGTTAACCGGCGAAGCCGGTCTGAATGGTAAATCCGTTGGCAAGATTGATCTGTTTGATTTTCAGTGCTTCGTGGCTGTGGAGGCTGGGCAGGCCAGGCGCGCCCTGAAACGCCTTGAAGATGGAAAGGTAAAGGGTCGCAAGCTAAGAGTCAGAATGGTCTGAGAGTGGGCGTCACAGTCGTTTCCGGTGAGTTGAAGGTGTCCGGAAACACTCGGAAAGTCCGTATAGTCATTTGCATTTTGGTTGCTCACTGCTTGCGAAACCGGTAAATTACGCAGGATTTTTCCTCCCGGTTTGCTCCGGCGCCGCATAAGACTTAGGTCTTATGCGTTTCGGTTGCTCTGGGGAAAATCCATAAATCAATACAGGTAGCTGTTCAATATGGATGACCTGATGTCACAAGCCGTCGATCTGATGGTCGCGGGTATGGGCTTTGTGTTCGTGTTCCTGATTGTTCTGGTATTCGCGACTCTGCTTATGTCCAAACTGCTGACCCGGTTTGCACCGCCAGAGCCGGCAACCCCGGCCAAAAAGCCCCGTGCCAAGGCCAAGGCACCTGTGTCAATTGATCCTGATACGGCAGAGGCGATCAAAAAGGCGATTGCACAATTCCGGTCGCGCCACAAGAAGTGACCCGGTAACCGATTAGATTGAACCTTTAAACAGAAGGCTGACACGATGACTGACACAAAGAAACCGCTGGGGATTACGGACGTTATACTTCGTGACGCCCACCAGTCCCTGCTTGCCACCCGTATGCGGCTTGACGACATGCTGCCCATTGCCGAGAAGCTCGACAAAGTTGGTTTCTGGTCTCTGGAATCCTGGGGTGGCGCGACCTTCGACTCCTGTATCCGTTATCTGGGCGAAGACCCCTGGGAGCGCATCCGTGAACTGAAAAAGGTAATGCCCAACACGCCTCAGCAAATGCTGCTGCGCGGTCAGAACCTGCTGGGTTACCGGCATTATGCAGACGATGTGGTAGAGCGGTTTGTAGAACGTGCCGCCGAGAACGGTGTTGACGTTTTCCGTATTTTTGATGCCATGAACGATCCGCGCAACCTGGCGACAGCCATCAAGGCCGTTCGCAAAACAGGTAAGCACGCGCAGGGCACTATCTCTTATACCACCAGCCCGGTGCACACCATCGAGATGTGGGTTGAACTGGCGAAGGAAGTCGCAGATATGGGCGCCGACTCCATCGCGATCAAGGACATGGCGGGTATTCTCAAGCCTTATGTGGCCTTTGATCTGGTTAGCCGCCTGAAAAAAGAACTGGATATCCCGATTCACATGCAGTGCCACGCGACCACCGGCATGTCTACCGCCACGGCCATCAAGGCAGCGGAAGCCGGAATCGATAACGTGGATACGGCCATCTCTTCAATGAGCATGACCTACGGCCATTCGCCCACAGAGGCGGTTGTTGCCATTCTTGAAGGCACGGAGCGTGACACAGGTCTGGATCTGGTGCTACTGGAAGAAATTGCCAGTTATTTCCGCGAAGTTCGCAAGAAGTACGCGAAGTTTGAAGGCAGCCTCCGCGGTACTGATTCCCGCATCCTGATCGCTCAGGTACCTGGCGGCATGCTGACGAACATGGAAGGCCAGCTCAAAGAGCAGAACGCTGCGGACAGATTCGACGAGGTATTGGCCGAGATCCCCATGGTTCGCGAAGACTTGGGGTTCATCCCGCTTGTAACGCCGACGTCTCAGATTGTTGGCACCCAAGCTGTACTGAACGTTCTGACAGGTGAGCGCTACAAGTCCATCTCCAAAGAAACGTCTGCCATCCTGAAGGGCGAATACGGCTCCGCGCCAGCACCGTTCAACAAGGAGCTGCAGGAGCGCGTTCTGGACGGAAAAGAAGCCATCACTTGCCGTCCGGCTGACAATATTGAGCCGGAAATGGACAAGCTGACCGACGAGCTGAAAAAGCTTTCGGAAGAGAAAGGCATCAAGCTGGCGGATAACACCGTTGATGATGTTCTGACTTATGCGCTGTTCCCGCAGATTGGCCTGAAGTTCCTGGAAAATCGTGGCAACCCGGATGCATTTGAGCCGGTGCCCACCGCTGAAGATGCGCTTCCAGCCAAGAAAGCCAGCGGCCCCGAAACCTATACCGTTGATGTTAACGGCAAGAAGTACGTGGTTGCGGTTTCTGAAGGTGGTGAAATTTCCCAGATTCAGGGCGAGGGCGGTGCAGCATCTGCTCCGGCGGCGTCTTCTGCGCCAGCTCCGGCGGCCGGTGAAGGCGAGCCTGTTATCGCACCTCTGGGCGGCAACATCTTCAAGGTACTGGTTTCACCAGGTGATGCCGTTGAAGAAGGCGATGTGCTGATTATTCTCGAGGCCATGAAAATGGAAACCGAGATTCGTGCACCCAAGGCCGGCACTGTCGGCGAAGTCTTCATCAAGGTCGGTGATGCCGTCTCTCCTGATGATGAAATGCTGACAATCGCATAAAGGGCCAGCATTCCATGGATAAATTAGTGACATTATGGACAGGTAGTGGCCTGTTCAATATAGAACTTGGCCAGGTGGTTATGATCGCCGTTGGTCTGCTTCTTCTGTTCCTTGCGATTCGCAAGGGGTTTGAGCCATTGCTGCTGGTACCTATCGGATTCGGCGGCATTTTGGCGAATATTCCGGAGGCGGGGCTTGCCCTGACTGCGGCGGAAAATGCCATCCACTTTGCCTTGAGTGGCGGAAATGCCGAGATTCTGGCTGCTCTGGCAGCGCCTCTGGATGTGGCTTATCAGGCTAGTCAGGCAGTTACGCCTGAACTGAAAGAAGCCTTCAAGATAGCGGTGAAAGAGGCGAGCTATTCCGAAATGGCAATGGCCAACGCCATTGCTCAGGATTTGGGTTATGGCAACGGCATGTTGTATAACTTCTATTCTGTCGTTATTGGCAGCACCATCGGGCCCCTGGTGATTTTCATGGGGGTTGGCGCGATGACCGATTTCGGTCCGCTGCTGGCCAACCCGAAAACCATGCTGCTGGGTGCCGCAGCCCAGTTCGGTATTTTTGGAACTGTTTTGGGCGCAGCACTGCTGGATTGGTTTGGTATTCTGGACTTTACCATTCTGGAAGCTGCTGCTATCGGTATCATTGGTGGCGCTGACGGACCAACGTCCATCTATGTGTCCAGTGTGTTGGCTCCGCACTTGCTGGGTGCCATTGCGGTATCTGCATACGCTTATATGGCTATGGTGCCGATGATTCAGCCGCCGATCATGAAGGCGCTGACCACGCAGAAAGAGCGTGCCATCAAGATGTCTCAGCTTCGTCCGGTCAGCAAGCGTGAAAAAATCGTTTTCCCGATGGTTGTTCTGATTGCTGTTGTTCTGTTCTTGCCGGATGCGGCGCCACTGCTGGGCATGTTCTGCTTTGGTAACCTGATGCGCGAATGTGGCGTGGTGGAGCGTCTTAGCGATACTTCCCAGAATGCCTTGATCAACATCACTACGATTTTCCTGGGGTTGTCTGTTGGTTCCAAGTTGATGGCGGACAAGTTCCTGGATGCTCAGACTCTGGGTATTCTGGGGCTGGGGATCGTAGCCTTCGGTGTGGGCACTGCGTGCGGTGTTCTTATGGCCAAGCTGATGAACAAGTTCAGCAAGGATCCGATCAACCCGCTTATTGGTTCAGCCGGTGTATCTGCGGTGCCGATGGCAGCGCGGGTTTCCAACAAGGTTGGTCTTGAGGCGAATCCGCATAACTTCTTGCTGATGCATGCCATGGGGCCGAACGTGGCTGGTGTTATTGGTTCTGCTGTTGCTGCGGGTGTGATGATCAAGCTGCTTAGCTGATTGTTTTCTCTGTAGTGCCTGAAACCCCGTCTTGCTTTAGCTTGACGGGGTTTTTTGTTTTCAGTAGCCGCCATGAAGCACCTCCTGCCGATTGCGATGAAAGCGCAGGCAAGCGGTGGAAGTGAACGAGCGTATCTGATCCAATTGTTGCCTGATCCCGCCGGCCAAGTGAGGGAATACATGACACTGTTTGAAATCGTCGCCACCCTATTAAGTCTTTCCGCGTTGTTCAGTTATATAAATGCCCGGTTTATCGGTCTACCAACGAGTATTGCTGTGATGGCGTTTTCGCTGGCGTTCTCGTTGGTTCTGGTCGGTATTAACTATCTGGGCGGGCAGGATTTGACCCGTTGGGCAGAGCAACTGATTGCTCAGGTTGATCTGAGTGAAACATTGCTGAACGGCCTGTTGAGCTTTTTGTTGTTTGCTGGTGCTCTGCACGTAAATCTCGACGATCTGGCCGACCAGAAATGGCTGGTGGCTCTACTGGCGACCCTGGGCGTAGTAGTCACCACATTCCTGGTGGGGTGTGCCATGTGGTTGGTGCTGGGCTGGCTCACTATTCCACTGCCATTTATCTACTGCCTGCTCTTTGGCGCCGTGGTGGCGCCCACCGATCCGGTGGCGGTGTTGGCCATTCTTAAATCGGTAGACACCCCGAGGGCGTTGTCTACCAAAATTGCGGGGGAGTCTCTGTTCAATGATGGCGTTGCGGTGGTCATGTTTATCGCCATTTTGGGCATTGCACAGGGGGATAGGGAGGCGACGTTTCAGGGTATTGGTTTGCTGTTTTTGGAGGAAGTAGTAGGTGGGTTGGTGTTGGGGTTTGTTCTGGGGTGGGTGGGGTATTACCTGCTGCGTGGGCTCGACAATTACCAGGTCGAAATTCTGGTTACCATTGCCTTGGTAGCCGGGGGCTACGCGCTCGCCAGTCGGTTGCATATGTCCGGTCCATTGGCTGTGGTGGTCGCGGGATTGATGATCGGTAACCATGGTCGACGGTACGCGATGTCGGAAAAAACTGAGCGACAGCTGGATACGTTCTGGGAATTAATCGATGAGGTACTGAACGCGGTTCTGTTTTTGCTGATTGGTCTGGAAGTTCTGATCGTCACCTTTGAGTTGCCGGTACTGTTGGCTGGACTTGCAGCGATTCCGCTAGTGCTTCTGGCGCGACTGGTGGCGGTGGGTGTTCCGGTGATGGCGTTAAAGCCATTCCAGGAACATACCTCAAGCTCCATTCTGGCGTTAACATGGGGCGGGCTGAAAGGTGGCATATCCGTTGCGTTGGCATTGACGTTACCCGCAGGCCCCGAGCGGGATCTGATTTTGCCGATGGCCTACGCGGTGGTGGTATTTTCCATCCTGTTTCAAGGCTTGACGGTAAAGCGGTTTTTGGGGCGCGCGGCGGCGGAATAGCTGGTTGGTACCACCGGCTGTTAAGGAGCACGACGACTTCATCGCTCAAAATCTGGTGAATTAATCAGCGCTTCCCTAATGAAAGTCACGGGAATTGATCGGAAGTGCTTTTATGAGGTGACTCAGATCCGAGAGCTTTCCCGCCATGACATGAACAATTTCTCCCTCCCTTTCCAGAATACCTTTCACGTGCAACAGTCGCGCGGTAAGTAACGGCTTTTTTTGTCGGCGGGCGGTTTCCAGCCAGACGACGACGTTCACGTTGCCGGTTTCGTCTTCCAGGGTTACGAAGGTAACGCCGGAGGCGGAGCCGGGGCGTTGGCGGCCGGTTACCAGGCCGGCTACCTGTACGGGTATGCCGGCTTTTGTGGTTTTGAGTTGTTCGGCGCTGAGGCAGAACTGTAAGTGGCCTTGTTCCCGGAGCAGGGCCAGGGGGTGGCGCTGGAGGGTGAGGCCCTGGCTGGCGTAGTCGGCGAGGACGTTCTGGCCTTCGGTGGGTTCCGGTAGTTGGTCGCAGGTTTCCGGCTCGTAGTTTTCGTTGTCTTCTGCTGCGGAAAAAAGCCCGGCGGGTTTTTCGTGGCCCAGTAGTTGCCAGTACGCCTGGTGGCGGTTGCTGGCAAAAGCAGGCATGGCGTTGGCGCCGGCCAGCAGTTCCATTTCGCGTTGGTTGAGGCCTGCCAGGCGGCGTAGTTCGGCGGAAGATCGGTAGCCGGTTTCGGGGCGGTTCTGGCACAGGCGTTCGGCGGCGCTTGCCGGGAACCCCTGGATGATTCTCAGGCCCAGGCGTAGTTGCAGGTCAGGGCCTTCCAAGGAGTGATCCCACTGGCTGCTGTTGATGTCTGGCGGTAGTGCCACCACGTTGTGGCGTTTGGCGTCCTGTACCAGTTGTGACGGAGAGTAGAACCCCATGGGCTGGCTGTTGAGCAGGGCGCAGTAGAAGGCGGCTGGGTAGTGGCGTTTGATCCAGGCGGAGACGTAAACGAGCAGGGCGAAGCTGGCTGCGTGGGATTCCGGGAAGCCGTAGCCGCCGAAGCCGCAAATTTGCAAATAGAGGCGTTCGGCAAAGTCGGCATCGTGGCCGCGTGCAAGCATGCCGTTGATGAGTTTTTCCCGGAACGGGGTCATGTCGCCGTGGGATTTCCAGGCGGCCATGGCGCGGCGGAGCTGGTCGGCTTCGCCGGCCGTGAAGCCGGCAGCGACCATGGCCAGCTTGATGACCTGCTCCTGAAAAATGGGTACTCCCAAGGTGCGTTCGAGCACGTTGCGGATGGCGTCGTTGGGATAATCCACCGGTTCCAGTCCGTGTTTTCGGCGCAGGTAGGGATGTACCATGTCGCCCTGAATGGGACCGGGGCGAACGATGGCAACTTCGATCACCAGGTCGTACCAGGTTTCGGGTTTCAGTCTGGGCAACATGTTGATCTGGGCGCGGGATTCCACCTGGAATACGCCGATGCTGTCGCCTTTTTGCAGCATGTTGTAGGTGGCCCGGTCTTCCTGGGGAATGTCCTGCATGCGAAAGGGCAGGCCTTTTTGTTGGCTGATCAGCTCCAGAGCTTTGCGAATGGCCGTGAGCATGCCTAATGCGAGGACGTCCACTTTCATCAGGCCCAGGCTTTCCAGGTCGTCTTTGTCCCACTGGATAACGGTTCGGTCGGCCATGGCGGCATTTTCGACCGGTACCAGCTCGGACAGCGGCCCGGAGCTGATCACAAAGCCGCCCACGTGCTGGGACAGATGGCGGGGGAAACCGAGCAGGGTGTTGACCAGGGTAAAGAACCGGTCGGCGACTTTGGGATTGCGGGTCAGGCGTTTATCGAGAATCTGCTGGCGCCAGTTGGTGGCTCTATCGCGCCAGTCGATGCCTTCCAATAGCTGTTCCACCAGTGCCGGATCAAATCCGAGAGCCTTGCCAACATCGCGGATGGCGCTGCGGGGGCGGTAGCGGATAACCGTTGCCGCCAGTGCGGCTCGCTCCCGACTGTACCGCCGGTAGATATACTGGATAACTTCTTCCCGGCGTTCGTGTTCAAAATCCACGTCGATATCCGGCGGTTCGTTTCTGTCTTTGGATATAAAGCGTTCAAACAGCAGGTCTACCTGGGCCGGATTTACTTCGGTAATGCCCAGGCAATAACACACTGCGGAGTTGGCGGCAGAACCCCGGCCCTGGCAGAGAATGCTGCGGCTGCGGGCAAAGACAACAATGTCGTGGATGGTGAGGAAGTAGTGCTCGTACTTCATTTCGGAAATCAGCCCCAGCTCTTTTCGGATCAGGGCCTGAACAGACAGTGGAGTGCCTTCCGGGTAACGCTGCCGTTCGCCTTCCTGAGTTAACCGTTTCAGATAAGCCGCCGGGGTTTCTCCCTCCGGTACAAGGTCCGGAGGGTATTCGTAGCGCAGACTGCCGGGTTCGAAGGTGCACTGTTGGGCAATGCGCAAAGATTCTTGTAGCCAGGATTCGGGAAATAAACGTTGCAGGACCGGTAGCGGGCGCAGGTAACGTTCACCATTCTGAAACAGGCAGTGGCCGGCATTTTCCAGGCTGGCGTGATTGCGCAGAGCGGCGAGTACGTCCTGCAAGGGCTGGCGCTCCCGGCTGTGCATGTGAACTTCGCCGGTGGCGGTAATCGGGCAGCGCAGGTGTTCAGAAAGCCAGCGAGCCCGGGCCAGTTGCTGTTCCTCGCTGGATTCCAGGGTGCGGGTGGCTGCAATCCAGAGGCGATGCTCAAATAGTCGGAGTAACCATTCGCCACAGGCCAGAGCCTGGTCCGCGTCGGCTTGCACCGGTGAGGGCGGTAGCCACAGGCACAGGCAGTCATCCATAGCATGTGTTTCTACATCGTTATGGAATAGCTGATACTGGCCTTTTTCTGCCCGGCGACGAGCGGTGGTTATAAGCTGGCAGAGCTGACCATAGCCTTTTCGGGTACGAGCCAGAAGAATAAACCGGGGGGTACTGGCACTGGGCGGAGCGTCGTCCAGCTCAAACCAGCTCCCGGTAATCAGCTTTACGGGGCTCTCTTTCAATGCCGCCCATGCACGGGGTATACCCGCCACAGAGCAGGCATCGGTGATCGCCAGCGCGGTATATCCAAGCTCTGCGGCGCGTTCCGCAAGCTCATGAGGATGAGACGCCCCGGTCAGGAAGGTGAAGTTGCTGAAACAGAACAGCTCGGCGTAAGACGGTTCACTCATCAGCCAAACCATCCATGAACGAACCAGCCTTCCCGAACGTCACGGAACACCCAGGCTAACTGGCCATTATTCAGTTGAGCAATGTAATAATCCCGATGGACCCGCTGGCCGTCCCACCAGCCACCGCTGATCCGCTCCGGGCCGGTAAACCATGCTTGCGGGATTTCCGTAAGTGGTTGCGGCCCTCGTAGAAGCCATAAGGGGCGTTGAGGCAGTTGGCTGGCCTTTGTTTTCATAACACGGCTTGTACGTTGCACTTCTGACGCGCTCCAGGCTCGTTCGGGCCGGTGATCTGCCTGGGGTGCAAGCTGTTTCAGGGCGTTTTCCCCAAGTCTTGCCTGCAGTCGGCTCATCAGAGTGTGCCAGGCTTCGTTCAGGTCCTGGCTTTCGCCCAGCAGATCCTGTCCGCCGGAGGCTTCCCGTCCAAGAAACCGCTTAACAGTCAGGCGCAGCGATACAACCGGAGCTTGCAATGGCTGGTGCTCAAATCGCAGGCTGATCAGATTGAGAAACGCTTCCGCCCGGTGCTCCGGGCCGGATGTGCGGATGCGCAGGCGCGTTGGTTCAGCGTGCCGGTGGCGGAGCACTAGCAGTAAGCAGTCGGTATCCTGCTGGCGCCAGCACAGATCCTTTTCCAGCTCAGAAAGTATGCGCTGCAATGGGAACAGCAGCCCCTGTGATTGTTCAATGTCCTGCACAAAATCTGCTTGCTGTCGGAAGTAATGGGGTGGTTGCCAGGGGGCTTGAGGGTCGGGCCTGGAGCCCTGGATTTTCTGGATATACGCCAGGGTTTCCGGGGACAGCCGGCGCGCCATCTCTGCTGGCGGTAAACTGAATACCTCTCCGAGAGTATTCAGTCCAAGCCGTTGCAGGCGCGTGCAGGTGCGTTCGTCAAACTCTGCAGCCAGTAGCGGCATCTGACCAAGGGTTTGGAGAATACAACCTTTATCGGACGAGCACTCTCCCTTGCCGTTACGTGCAATCAGGCGGGCGGCCAATGGTGTGTGACCAATACCTGGCCAAGCGGTAAGCTGGCGCTCATGCAGCACTTCTTCTACTGTCTGCCATACAGCAGAAAGACCACCGTACAACCGTTGCAAGCTGCCTATTTCAGCTAACAGGCCGTTTGGTGGAACCAGAACAATATGCGCTGCATAGCGGTACAGCCAGCGGGCCTGGTCTTCCAGAATCCGGGCCTCCTGCTGCTGATCTGCTCTTACTATGCCCAGCTCGGGCACCAGGCTGACTGCTGTTTTCAGGCGCATGCCAGCGCCCACGCCCAGATCCCGGGCAGCGGGGCAGGCCTGTATCACTCTTTGTCCGGAACCCTCCACAATCACCAGCGCAGCCACGTTTTCACCGGAACGGCGAATGTGGTCCAGCAGCAAGTGAGGGAAGTGCAGATACAGCCAGAGCATGGAGAATTACCGGGTTGATGCAGGCCAGGGGCCTTGAACCACACGAGGTGCTTCACGATGAAACAGGCCCGCCCGGTGAACCATCGCAAGCGAGCAGCCCTGACCGGGCCAGCTGCCGCGGCGCTTCACAATATTTATTTTCAGCCCTTGCTGGTCGCCTGGCTCGAGCTCAAGACGTAAGGCTGCAGGGGAGTTCTGCCCGGCATAGTGGCGCTCACGAAAAAGCACGCAAACGTTACTGCCGGCTTCGGCGGCCAACTGTAAACGCCGAATTTCGCGGGTCGCCAGTTTCCCGGGCCAGGCCATCACCAGGCCGGTGACTGGAGAACGCAGGCAGTTTTCCAGCGTCCACAGAAAATCGCCTTTATCTTCTGTATGGATCATGATCACCTGATTCAGGTTGATGTCTCCCCGAGCCAGTGCCGGAGCGTAGGGCGTGTGCGGAGGGTTTAGCCAGAATACGGTTTTACCGGCCTGCGATAGCCGCTGCATTAGTGGCATTAACAGAGTCAGCTCACCAATACCGGGCGCATCCAGCAGGCATTCGCTCAAAGCGCCCCGGGGCCAGCCGATGCCTCCAAGCTGGTTGTCCAGGGCCTGATAGCCAGTTAGCTCCGCCGGCTGAGTGGTTTTGTTGTGTTTGTGCCCCTGCCAAACACGGGCATCCTGCATTAGCGTGTTAAGAAGCTCGCTCATGGTGCAATCTCGGAATACTGTTTAAATATACAGTATTCCGAAGTAGGCCTGATTTCAAGAAGTTGGTTGATAAATTGAGTAACCGAACCCATCCTGTATCAGGTGTGACGGTAAAAAATCTGGATATAAACTCGGAGGTTATGCATGAGTGGACTGACTGATCAGCACTGTGAAGCTTGTAATGCGGATGCTCCCAAGGTAACCGATGAAGAAAGACGCACGCTGCACAAAGACGTTCAGGACTGGAGCATCCTTAAAGTGGACGGCGAAGAACAATTACGCCGAGTGTTTAAATTCAGGAACTTTGTTCAGGCCCTGGCTTTTACCAACAGGGTTGGTGAGTTGGCGGAGGCTGAAGATCATCACCCGGCTATCCTTCTGGAGTACGGCAAGGCGACCATAAGCTGGTGGACCCATAAGATCGGCGGCTTGCACAAAAACGATTTCATCATGGCAGCGAGAACGGATTCCGCTTACGGCGATATGCAGTAAACTGGCTTACCGCTGCTCATCGTCTGCTTTTTCCTGCGCATCGAGCTCTGCTTTACGCTTGCGGATCTTATCCATTTTGTCTTTCGGGATATGCATACTGTTGGCAGAGTCGCGCAGTATGACAAGGCTGCCTACAATCAGGATCACGGCAACGAGCAGAAAAATCCATCCTATCATTGGCATACGTCAGGCTCCCTTGTTGTTGGAGTGGTTTTCTTTATGGTGGGGTATCCCAGCCAGGTTGGCGGAACACACCATCCCCTATCAAGCATTATGGCTGTGTCTGCCGAAAACAGGAGTGCTATCAGGTGGTAAAACTATTACAGATCGATTTTCCGTTCACTGGCGGACCGGTCTAAGGATCCGATTTCAGCACAGGCAGGTTCATCAGCAAACAAGCAGCAATCAAGGAGCCCGTAAATATGAGCGATTCCAGCTACATCCCGCCCAAAGTCTGGAAGTGGGAGTCTGCAAGCGGTGGCGCTTTTTCAAATATCAATCGCCCCATTGCGGGCCCTACTCACGAGAAAGAGCTGCCGGTCGGCAAGCATCCTTTCCAGCTCTATTCGCTGGCTACACCAAACGGTGTAAAAGTCACGATTATGCTGGAGGAGTTGCTGGAACTGGGTATCAGTGAGGCTGAATACGACGCCTGGCTGATCCGCATTAACGAAGGCGAGCAATTCGGTAGCGGGTTTGTGGGTGTTAACCCTAACTCCAAGATTCCAGCGCTGCAGGATCGCACTCAGGACCCTGCTGTTCGAGTGTTTGAGTCGGGCTCCATTTTGCTTTATCTGGCGGAAAAGTTTGGTCGGTTTCTGCCTGCGGATCCGGTTGCCCGTACCGAGACACTTAACTGGTTGTTCTGGCAGGTGGGCAGTGCGGCGTTTGTCGGCGGCGGTTTCGGACACTTCTTTGCCTATGCGCCCGAAAAGTACGAATATCCGATTAACCGCTATACCATGGAAGTCAAACGGCAGCTGGATGTGCTGGACCGCCAGTTGGCCAATAACCGGTATGTTGCCGGCGATGAATACACCATTGCGGATATGGCCATCTGGCCCTGGTATGGCGCGCTGGTAACCAATAAGGTTTACGATGCGGCCGAGTTTCTTGAAGCGCACACCTATACTAATGTAATGCGTTGGGCTCTGGAGCTTAAAGATCGGCCAGCTGTACAGCGCGGACGAATGGTGAACCGCGCTTGGGGCGAACCCGAAAGCCAGCTTCATGAACGCCACGACGCGAGCGATTTTGAGCACAAAACCCAAGACAAGCTTGCAGGGGCCCCTGACGACTCCTGATTCATCACCTTTTTCAGTCCAGGCTTCCTGATGAGTTCTGAAATTGTCTACATTGTTGGTTTGACCACACTTGCCGGTATCTGTATTCCCCTTGGCGGATTACTGGCAAGTGTTGAACGCATCGGCCCCAACTGGTTGGAACAGGAGTTTCGGCACTTCCTGATCGCTTTGGGCGGTGGCATTTTGCTTGGTGCCGTGACCATTGTGCTGATACCGGAAGGGCAGTCGAGCATTGGTGACTCGTTCTGGGCCATACCCGCCATAATTGCCGGTGGTGTGTTGTTTTTCTGGATCGAACGAATGCTAGGTGTTCATCACAGGGAATCACCACAGTTAATGGGCGTGATGCTGGATTTTGTGCCGGAAGCTGCTGCTCTGGGTGGGCTAATTATAGTTAACCCAAGCCTTGCGCCCTTGATGGCCGTGCTGATTGCCATGCAAAACCTGCCTGAAGGGTTTAACGCCTACCGTGAGTTTCGTTGCAAGCCAGGTTATACCCCGAAAAAGACTCTGGCAGTGATGACAGGCCTTGCAGCGGCTGGGCCCATTGCAGGGCTTCTGGGGTATTTTTTCCTGTCCGGGCAGCCTGTGGTTCTGGGAACCATCATGCTGGTGGCATCGGGAGGAATTCTGTACCTGATTTTTCAGGATATTGCGCCCCAGTCCCGGTTGGACAAGCACTGGGGGCCTCCGCTTGGCGCGGTGATCGGTTTTTGCCTGGCGCTGTTCAGCGACATGCTGGTTACGCAGGCCTGAGGCCTGAAAGAGAACCCCTGGAGAGAACTCAGGCGATTTCTCGGGCAGCCTCTTTGTGAAGGATTTTTTCAATATCTTCCGCTGATAGGTTTTCCTTCTTGAGCGCAGCTTTTGCCAGAGCTTCAAGCTGACCCCTGTGATCCGTCAGGAATTCGATGGTGGCTTTTTCCATGGCCAGAAGTTCTGACTGAATTTCAGCGTCAATCAGCTCCGCCATCTTCTCGCTGTATTCACGTTGCGAGCCCATCTCACGGCCCAGGAATACGTGCTCCTCGCCGATGCTCAGGCCCACCGGGCCGATCTTTTCGTTCATGCCCCACTGGCCGATCATGCGGCGGATGAGTTTGGTGGCTTCCTTGAGATCGTTCTGGGCGCCGGTGGTTACTTCTCCGTAGATAATCTTTTCTGCGGAGCGCCCGCCGAGCATCACTTTGATGCGATCTCTGAGGTAGCTTTCGGAGTAGTTGTAGCGATCCTCCTTTGGCGTTTGCTCAGTAACGCCCAGAGCCATGCCGTGGGGAATGATCGTGACCCGGGTGAGGGGGTCGGCCTTTGGCATGTAATAAGCCATGATGGCGTGACCGCTCTCGTGGTAAGCCACCACTTCCCGTTCTTCCGGCGACAGCCTTGCGTCACGTTTCTCACCCAGAACGATGCGGTCCCGGGCAATCTCGAAACAGAGGGCCGTAACTTCTTTGAGATTTTCCCGGGCGGCTGTCAGAGCGGCTTCGTTCACCAGATTTTTCAGGTCGGCGCCGGAAAAGCCAATGGTGCGGGCCGCCAGTTGTTCCAGATCTACGTCTGTTGCCAGGGGCACTTTGCGTGCGTGCACTGCAAGGATGGCATCCCGTGCATCCTTGTGTGGAAGGTCCAGGGTGATTTTGCGGTCAAAGCGGCCAGGCCGGAGCAGGGCACTGTCCAGAACGTCCGGGCGGTTGGTGGCAGCCAACACAAGAATGTTTTCGTGGGATTCGAAGCCGTCCATTTCCGTAAGAATCTGGTTCAGAGTTTGCTCCCGCTCATCGTTGCCGCCACCCAAGCCTGCGCCACGGGCGCGACCGATTGCGTCCAGTTCATCAATGAAAACCAGTGCCGGTGCTTCCTTGCGGGCATTCGCAAACATGTCCCGAACCCTTGAAGCGCCCACGCCCACAAACATCTCGATAAACTCCGAGGCGCTCACGCTGAAAAAGGGTACTTCCGCCTCTCCGGCAATGGCGCGGGCAAGCAGGGTTTTACCTGTACCCGGCGGGCCTACCAGAAGAACGCCTTTGGGCATGGATGCACCCAAAGCCCGGTACTTTCCCGGCGACTTCAGGAAGTCGATAATCTCCGCGATTTCCCGCTTGGCCGATTCAATGCCGGCCACGTCATTCAGCGTTGTGGTGGAGGTTTCTTTCTCCGCCCGACGGGCTTTCGACTGGCCGTGATTAAACATGCCGCCACCCTGCATCATGCGTTTCTGGGCGGATCCCCAGAACCAGTACATCAACGCCAGCAGCAATATCCAGGGCAGGAAGCCACGAATCAGTTCCTGCCACCACAGCAGTCCCGAAGACTGGGCCCGGATGGTGATATCGTGGGCCTCCAGCAAAGTGAGCAGTTCCGGGTCATCCATGGGTGGCCGGATCGTGTTGAATCCGGGGCTTGAGCCCTGTGAGGTGTCACCGGAGCTCAGGGAAGTTCGGCCCTGATCGCTGAACAGGCCGGTTATAGTCTCTTCCTTGAGTGTTACCTCAGAGATCTGGTTGTTGGTGACGGCGGTTTTGAATTCGGAGTAGGCCATTTCCTGAAGTTTTGGAGTGCTACTGTCCTGTAGCCACATAAACGCCAGGAAGATGGCAGCGCTGAGCCAGAGAAATGAATACTGCTTGGGTATCTCCGGCTTTTGATCAGCCGATGGTGTCTGCTTTTCGGAATTGTTGGAAGTGGTCATTTTGATCTTCGGTTATCCTCCGTATCTACCGTTGCCTCTGCCCATGGGTCAGTACCCCATGGCTGAAGAAGTGCTGCGCCTCGGATCTGCGCCGCCGTACAGCGTGCCGTCTTCTCCAATCATGATACTCTGAATGGCTCCCATAGCCGAACTGGTCGCCACTTTGTGGCCACGGCTTTCCAGCAATCGCACGGTGTCCGCACTGATGCCTTGTTCGATGCGGATTTGATCCGGGAGCCATTGGTGATGGATGCGGGGCGCGTTGACGGCTGTCTGTATGTTCATGCCATGATCGATCACGTTCATGATGACCTGCAGAGTGGTGGTGATAATGCGTGAACCTCCCGGGCTACCGGTTACCAGAAAGTTGCGCTCGCCTTTGCGAACGATGGTCGGCGACATGGAGCTGAGCATGCGTTTGCCGGGTTCCACTTTGTTTGCCTCGCCGCCAATCAGGCCGTAGGCATTGGGCACGCCCGGCTTGGCGCTGAAATCGTCCATTTCGTTATTGAGCAGAAAGCCGGCCCCTTGCACGGTAATGCCCGAGCCGTAACTGAAGTTGATGGTGTAGGTGTTCGATACGGCATTGCCCCATTTATCGACAACCGAAAAATGCGTGGTTTCCGGGCTTTCGTAGCCTTGGGGTTGGCCGGGACGAATCTCGCTTGCCGGGCGTGCCTTGTCAGGCTTGATGCCTTGTCGCAACTCCTCAGCATAAGATTTACTGGTCAATCCTTTTAAGGGCACGTCTACATAATCTGTATCGCCCAAATACTCTGAGCGGTCGGCATAAGCCAGCTTCATGGCTTCGGCCATGTAGTGAACCGTATCGGCCGAATTGTGGCCAAGCTCTGAAATAGGAAAGCCTTCAAGAATATTCAGTATCTGCACAATATGAGCGCCGCCAGAGGAGGGCGGTGACATGGAATAGATGTCGTAGCCCCGGTAGTTTCCATGCACCGGAGTGCGCACAACCGGCTGGTAGTCTTCAAGATCCTTCCGGGTGATGAGGCCTCCATGCCTTTCCATTTCTTCAACAATCAGCTGTGCGGTTTCACCCTGGTAAAAACCTTTTACGCCTTCATCTGCGATACGCTGCAGGGTATCTGCCAGTGCCGGCTGGCGAAAGCGCTCACCGGCTTGCCAGGCCGAGCCGTCTTCTTTGTAAAACGTCGCCTGAGTTGCGGGCCAGCGCTGAAGTCGTTCCCGCGCCTGTTCAAGACCTTCGCTGAAGCGTTGTGGAACGATAAAACCGTCCCGGGCGAGTTTGATGGCGGGCGCCAGTGCCTGTTTCAGGGGCAGGGTGCCGTGGCGTTCCAGTGCCATGGCAAGGCCGGCAACGGTGCCGGGAACGCCGGCGGCCAGGTGGGTAAATCGGCTGCGGTTCTGAACCACCTCGCCAGATTCATCCTGATACATGGATTCGGTGGCGCCAGAGGGTGCTTTTTCCCGATAATCGATGGCTTCCGGTTCGGAGCCATCGCCTTTTGATATCAACATAAAACCACCGCCACCGATGTTTCCGGATCTCGGCTGGGTGACGGCCAGCGCGAACCCGGCGGTTACTGCGGCATCCACTGCGTTGCCGCCGTTTTTCAGTACGTTTAATGCTACTTCTGTGGCCAGAGTGTGGCTGGTTGCCACCATGCCGTTACTGGCGTTGGCGGGGTGAAACCGCTCGCCTTCAAGGATGGCCTGGCTGAAAACCGGCGCTGCAAGGGTTGTAAGGCATACGCTCAGTACCAGTGCGCGCAAGGCGCTTGAGTGGCCAGTGAGGCGGGTTTTCCATGATTGCTGGTGCAGGCCTCTGTCCATGTCTCCATTCCTCGTTTCTGATGTTCATATAGGCTATGATAGCCCGTCATTTTATCCGGTGCGTACCGCAAACCCTGGTACCTGATCCGACTGCCGCTTCCGGCAATGGTTTCCGGCGTACCTGCTTTCCCGTTTGTCAGTTAAGGAAAGGCTTTCATGGAGCATACCTACCGTCTTGTGATTTCCTGCCCGGATGGGGTCGGAATTGTCGCCAAGGTGAGTAATTTTCTGTCTACCTACAATGGCTGGATAACCGAAGCAAGCCACCACTCCGATGCTCATAGTGGCTGGTTTTTTATGCGTCACGAAATCAAAGCCGAGTCTATCCCGTTTGGCCTTGAGCAGTTCCGTGCTGCGTTTGCGCCGATTGCCCGGGAATTCGATATGCATTGGCATATCGCCGATTCGGCCCAGCCCAAAAAAGTGATCCTGCTGTGCAGCAAGGAGTCCCACTGCGTGGCCGACCTTTTGTACCGTTGGCACAGCAACGAAATCAACGCTGAAATTGTTGCGGTTATCTCCAATCACGATGATTTGCGCCGCATGGTGGAGTGGCATGACATTCCATACCACCACATTCCGGTGAGCAAGGCTAACCGTGAAGAGGCGTTTGCCCACATAGATGAGCTTTTTCAGAGCTATGGAGCCGATGTGGTGGTGCTTGCGCGCTATATGCAGATTTTGCCTGCTGAGCTTTGTGCAAAGTACACGGGCAAGGTGATCAATATTCACCACAGCTTCTTGCCATCCTTCGCCGGCGCGCGACCATACCACCAGGCATACAGTCGCGGAGTGAAGCTGATCGGTGCCACCTGCCACTACGTGACCCGGGACCTTGATGAAGGGCCGATTATTGAGCAGGACGTCATCCGCATCACCCACAGTGACTCCATCGAAGACATGGTGCGCCTTGGTAAGGATGTCGAGAAAAACGTTCTTGCCCGGGGATTGCGCTCTCATATTGAAGATCGCGTGATCACCCATGAAAACAAGACGGTAGTATTTGATTAAGGCTGCCTCACAGATGCCCCTGAAGGGGTGCGACTGTGGTAGAATCGGCGGCTTATTAAAGAATAACTACGGGGCCGGGAAGCGGCCCTGAAACGACTTCCAGATAACGCAAAGGAACCTTGCTCGATGGGTGAATTAGCCAAAGAGATCCTGCCGGTCAATATTGAAGATGAACTGAAGCAGTCCTACCTGGATTACGCCATGAGCGTGATCGTCGGGCGGGCGCTTCCGGACGTGCGGGATGGCCTCAAGCCGGTTCACCGTCGCGTTCTGTTCGCCATGTCCGAACTGAATAACGACTGGAACAAGGCCTACAAGAAGTCTGCCCGTGTGGTGGGTGATGTTATTGGTAAATA